>JBGSNJ010000194.1:0-6046 GCA_041739715.1 Aestuariivirga sp. | reverse complement strand
GCTTTCTCATCCTCGTCGCCTGCGGGGCACCGGGCGCCCTAGGAATTTCGATCGTACAGGCCATGCTGATGGCCAAGGCACAATCGCCCATCGCGCCCATCGCGATGCTGCTGTACGCGGCCGCGCCTGGCACCGGCGCATACCTCGGCTTTGCTATAACGCAACGCAGCCTGGGCATCGGCCCGCATCTCGCAGGACTTCGCCAACACCAGATTCCCCTGCTTGTTCTCGCCACAACGCTCTCGACGGCAGCGCTTCATGCCGTCGCGGCAAGCACGACAGGGCCGCACACGAGCAGCAGGGCACTGGTTCAACTTGCGTTGACCAACTTCATCGCCATCATGCTGGTCATGGTTACACTGCTGATAATCATTCGCGCCGCACGGGTATTCTTCATCGCTCGCTGACTCTCGGCGCATCATTCGTCCAGCGACGCGGAAAACCCCTTCGCGCGGTTAATGCTTGCTGTCGGCGGCGGCAAGACATTGCAGAGACTTGAAATTCAATTTGCGATGCAGTCACGCCGCGCTGTTCTGCGCAACTTCCAGCGCATTCCATGATGCGCATAATTGTGCGTTCTCAAGATTGATTAGATTTCAAGACGTTCCATTACCCACGCATTAAGAGGCAGATGATACGAATGCTACTTAGTGTGAAAACCTCACTAAGGTGTGGGTATCGGAGTTAGGTTAAATGCGAAAGCTTTCTATCCTCTCGGCCTTCAAGGCCCTTGCCAAGCGGGACAGCGGCAATGTCACGATCATCACGGCGCTTTCGGCCATTCCGCTGGTTGCGGCCGTCGGAGCTGCAGTCGACTACGCGAACATCAGCCGCGATCTCACGTCCTTCCAGGCCGCGATCGACACCGCCCTCGTCGCGGTTGTCAGCTCTGACAAGGCCAGCATCTCGGGCCTCTCGGGCGATGCGCTGGCCGCACGCATGGCCGAATTGAAGGGCAAGGCCCTCGACTACATGGAGAAGAACTACGAAGCGGATTTCGTTCAGTCGGTCGAGGACACGCTCAGCCTCGCCATCGACGGCCAGAAGGTGACCATCACCGCTACCCATCAGCTGCCGATCACATGGATGCACATGTTCGGCATCCTGGAGCCCAACGTCACGATCACGTCGGAGGTGCGTAAAGCGGCACGTCCCGTCGAACTCGTGATGGTCATGGACACCACGGGCTCCATGGGCACCACCTACATGAATCAGGCAAAGGATGCTGCACGTAGCCTCTTGACCAAGCTCTATGGCGGCAATGCCACAGCGGTGAAGGACAACGAGAACATCCGCGTCGGCCTTGTTCCCTTTTCCGGCGCAGTCAGGCTCAATACGAGCGCCTATGACTTCGACCTCGACTGGATTGATACGACGGGCGCCGCCAATGTCTCGAAACTGAACTTCCTTCAGTACAATGGCAGCACCACCGGCACGAGTACCGGCTTCCACAACTACCAGGCCTGGAGCAACCTCCGGGATTCCACCGGCGCCGCAATTCCCTGGAACGGCTGCGTCGAAGCCCGCTCGGGCAGTTACAAGACCGACGATACTGCGCCAGGCAGCGGGGATACGCTGTTCACGCCATACTTCGCGCCGGATGAGCCGTCCTTCAGCAGCAGCACGGGCGGTTCCTACAACTTCGTCAACAGTTACATCGGCACGTCCGGAACTCCAAACGAGAATACGGGTCTGAACACGACGACGGCCAACGCGACAAGCTCCCCGTCATCGTCTCAGCAGCTGCAGCGGCAGACCAACCAGGCCAAATATGGCACGGCAGCCTCCAAGCGCACGATTTCCAAGGAATCCGATTCGCAGTATGGTCCCTGGTTCAGCTGCGCCGTGTCGTCAGTCGTCCCCCTCACCTACAATCGAAGCAGGGTCGAAGATGGCATCACTGCCATGACAGCGCGCGGTCCGACGGTCATTCCGGAAGGACTGGCCTGGGGATGGCGCGTGCTCTCGCCGACGGAGCCGTTCACCAAGGTCGAGGCCGGGCCGACACAGGCCGCGACCACCATCTCGCCCTACAATGACGCGAAGTGGCAAAAGATCATCGTGCTGATGACAGACGGCGAAAACGATGTGCTCAGCAACGGCAATCAGATCAACTCGCTGAACGGTAGCTGGTACAGTGCCTATGGCCGCGGCAAGGCAGCGAGCCATAACCGGTTCGGCACGACCACCACGTCGAACTGGAACCCGGCGTTGACGACCAACATGCAGACGCTCTGCACCAACATCAAGGCGCAGAAAGTAACAATCTATACGGTCGCCTTCCGGGTTAACTCGTCAACGATTCTCAACAACCTCAAGAACTGTGCCACGTCCGAGGGCCACTACAGCTACGCCGCCGATGGCGTAGCCCTGGGGCAGATCTTCAACCACATCGGCGAAAACGTTATCAACACGGCGATCTACATCAGCAAGTAATCCAGACTTTGCGTGCAGTAACGACCCGACCAAAACAGGAGGCAAAGACAGCCATGACGAAGTCCCTTTCCAAGATCCTTCTTTCCCTGAGCGTGACTCCCTTCCTCGTGTTCGGCACACCGGCGCTCATCGTCACCAGCGCCCATGCCGATGTGGAGATTTCTTCCGACGTCAGCGATGACGACGGCGCCTGGTCCGACGGCGAAGATGGCGGCGGCAGCGGCGACTCGGGCTGGGGCGAAGGTGACGGCGATGGCTGGGGCGGTGACGATGACAGTTCCGGCACTAACCCTGGCGACGGCTGCGGTTCGGACTACGCCGTTTCCCGCTGCTGATCGAGCCGGCGCGCGTCTGAACTCCTGAAATCCGGCGAACCGGATCCGCGTGCAGCTTCTGCACCGGATCCGGCCGCTCGGCATTTGCGGGTGTGGCCTCGGTTCAGTCTTCGCCGCAGGGCCAGAGCTTGGGCATCGTAATGCCGTCGGGCAGCTTCGTCGTTGCATCCCCGCAGGCCTCATCGAGCTGATGCTGGGTCAGCCCCTTCGCCACGGTAAGATCGACGCCTTCGAACCGGCTGCGATAGAGAAAGGCCTGGGAGAAGTCCGTGCCCGTCAGGTTGGCGCCCTTGAACACGCCGCGCGGGACGATGGCCCGCGTCAGATTGGCCCCTGAAAGATTTGCGCCGGTGAAGTCATTGCGGTGAAAGCCGCCGTCACTCATGTTGGCGCCCGCAAGATTTGCGCCCGCAAAACTCACCCGCGTGAACTCGGCCTTGAACAGGTTGGCCCTGGTGAGATTGGCGTTTTGGAAGTTGGCACGGCTGGCCAGCGCCTTCTCGAAATTCGCGTCCGTCAAGTTGGCATCGACGAAGGCAGCGCGCGGCAGCTCGCTGCCTGAAAAATTCGTGCCCTGGAGGTTGGCGCCCTGCAGGCTGGCACCCGAGAGGAAGGCGCCCGAGAAATTGGCGCCGCTCAGATCCTTGCCCCCGAGCATGAGCTGCTGCTTGGAGCAGCCTGCCCAGTCGACCCCCGGACCAGGGGAGTCGCCGCAGGAGGCATGAGCGGTCGCGGCAGCCCAAAGGCCGGCAACAGCGGCACAGCCGAACAGCCGCAGGCCATTCAGGAGTGTAGCCCAGATCGAGACGGGTGATACGCGTGTCATGACCGAAATGCCCTTGTGTTTCGCAAGCCGCGCAACCGGTTCCCAAGAAGAAGCCATGTCACACCGAAGCAGTTTCGCCGCCTCGCGGTTTTAGTCGATTGCGCTGCTGCAACTCAACCCCTCCGGCCTGTGGCGCTTCGGCACGCTGGCGAGAGCCGCCCGGGAAAGATCACCACGCGCAGAGTCCAGGTGCTTCGTTGTCGGGATAGGAACGCGGCAAGACCGCAACGCTGACCGCAATCGGCATCGGCATCGGCATAGGCATCGGAACATCAACGCAGCCGCAGGTCCTGCTCTCTCCAGCGATGGCCGGTCAGTTTCTCTTTACAACTTTAGATTATCCTATCACTTTACAACTATCTAAGATTGTCGTGAGGGATTATGAGTATTCTTTGGAGAGCTGTAGTCGGGGAGTTTGAGGGCTCAACCAAGGGGAATGTGTCGGTTCTCGGCTCGCTCAGCATCATCGGGTTATTGCTTGCAGCTGGCTCAGCCATCGACTTCGCCAACGTCGTCGACACCAATACGGCGCTCTCCTCCGCAGTCGATGCGGCGGCTCTGCAGGCCAGCGCCACGGGCTCCTCAGACACCGGCACGCTGGATGATCGGGTAACAGCATCCCTCGACTACAACTACAACGAAGCGAGATATGGCGAACTCATCAATCGCGACCTCTCTGTGTCGGGAGACACTTTGACCCTGACCGCGACAGCCCGGTATCGCACCGCATTCCTGAGAGTATTCGGCATAGATCATGTGGACGTACCGGTGACCGCCGAGGTCATGAAGGGCGGCGTGAACATTGAACTGGCGCTCGTCCTCGACACGACGTCATCGATGTCCAGCAGTGACATGGCATCGCTCAAGACGGCAGCCAAAGCCCTTGCTGAAACCGTGATAAATGGCGATCAATCAGGCTACAGCACCCGCGTTGCCGTGATCCCCTACTCATATGGCGTAAACCTCGGAACCGTGGCGAGCGATGCGCGAGGGGCCGTCACATCTGGCACCTGTACGTCGCCAGGCTGCAGCTACTACTCGTTCACCAGATCAGACGGATCATCGGCATCCTACGGGATCACGGACTGTGCCACCGAGCGGACCGGCTCCGAAGCCTATACGGATGCATCCGTGAAAGCCGCCCCCGTTGGCCGTCTCTATGCTCCGAACGCGTTCTACTGCCGGTCAACCAACGAGATCCTCCCGCTGACATCTGACATCGGCACGATTGAAGACCGCATCGACTCCCTCGTACAGGGTGGCGCAACCGCTGGACAGATCGGAGTCGCCTGGGGATGGTACACAGTCTCTCCCGACATTGGCATGTGGACCGGCGAACAGGCGCCTGCCGCCTATGGCGCCGAGAATACCGAGAAGATCGTCGTCATCATGACTGACGGTGAGTTCAACATCAGCTACTGCAACGGCGTGATGTCCAAGAACTACTACCAGGGCAGTGATAGGATCAATTGCAATGCCACGAACGGGAGCCCCACTAGTCAGGCAAAATCCCTCTGCACGGCGATGAAAGCCGAAGGCATCACGGTCTATACCGTCGGCTATGACATCTCCAACAACTCAACGGCGAAGTCGCTCCTGTCAGACTGCGCGTCAGATAGCGCGAAGTATTATCTCTCAAGCAGTACCGCAGAATTGGAGGCGGCCTTCTCTTACATCGCCGACGAGATTGTTTCGTTGCGGCTCTCGAAGTGAGGGCGGGACTCGCGAACCAGCCCATTCACTCCGAGAGCCACTTCGATCAGGTGACACTGGGAAGGACTCACGCCTCCTGACCGATGTGCTAGAGCGCCAGATCGAAGCCGGCGCGCCCTTCAAAGGCGGCGCCGCCAGACGAGAGGCTCACCTCCGCCCCCAAGAACAGCCGGCCATTGGCATCCGTCTCGTAGGCCACATCCAGCCCGGTGAAGCCTTGCCAGGTTGTACCATGGCCATCCGTGTTGAAGTTCAGGCTGGCTGTCGCTGCCTGCGCCTCCACATCATTGGCACCGGCGATGGTCATATCCACGCCGGCGCGGAGACCCAGGCCGAATGTCCCGCGCTCCGCAGCAACCCCAATGTCATAGGCCGCCTGTCCTCTCAGGTCGAACAGGCTCACGACGCGGCTGGCGAAGCTCACATCGACGGCGTTCCACTGCTCGGTGTAGTCGTCAAGCGCGATGGCAGCGTAGCGGGCGCGGACGCTCGGCGTGAATGTCCCGGAGCCTGCAGTGATCGGCGCGCCCAGTGTCAGGGAAGGATTGACGAACCAGCCAGTGTGGTCTGTCTCCACCGTCTCGGTGCCCCCGGTGATCGTGTTGTCGAGAACTTCGCGCTTCTGCGTGAAGTCGGACAAGCCGCCGAACAGCGTCGCATCCACAACGATCCTGCCCATGTCGTAACCCGCATAGCCACCGAGGAAGTAGCTGGTGGCGGCAATCTTCTCGGTGCC
>JBGSNJ010000187.1:0-4615 GCA_041739715.1 Aestuariivirga sp. | reverse complement strand
TGATCACCGCCACGCGCGGCAATCACGGCCAGTCAATCCCCTTCGGCGCAGCCCGGGTCGGCATCCCGGTAACGGTGGTCGTGCCACACGGCAACTCGGTGGAGAAGAACGCGGCGATGCGCGCGCTCGGGGCCGAACTCATCGAAGCTGGCCACGACTTCGATGCGGCACGCGAGGCCGCCGCCCGGATCGCTGCCGAACGCGGTCTCGACTTCGTCCCTTCCTTCGGGCCAGACCTCGTCGTCGGCGTTTCCACCTATGCGCATGAACTGTTCCGCGCCACCGGCGCCCTCGATGCGGTCTATGTGCCCATCGGAATGGGATCCGGCATCTGCGGGGTCATTGCCGCGCGCGACATGCTGGGCCTGAGGACGAAGGTAATCGGCGTCGCCGCTGCCGGCGCGAATGCCTATGCACTGTCATTCGCAACGGGAAAGCCGGTGTCGACCAATTCCGCCGCGACCTTCGCCGATGGCATGGCTGTGCGCATTCCAAACGCCGATGCCTTTCACGTCATCAAGCATGGTGCCGAACGGATCGTGACGGTCAGCGACGACGAGATCGCCGAAGCCGTGCGGCTCTACTTCAGGGCAGCCCATACCATCGCGGAAGGAGCAGGTGCAGCGGCGCTGGCCGCGCTGATGCAGGAGCGCGACCGCATGAAGGGCAAGCGTGCCGGCGTGATCCTATCCGGCGGCAACATCGACATGCCGAAGTTTGCCGCCATTCTCAGGGGCGAGACGCCGCGGGATTGAATGACTGCGCGCCTTCAAGGCGGCGCGCGAATGCCCCTGACGCGACCCACGCCAATCCTGCGACGATCCACGCGAGATAGGCATCGGCGGCATAGTGCCAGCCAAGCTGCACGGAACCGAGAAACACCAGGACGCCGTGAAGGATGGCCAGGTTGCGCACGATCGGCGCCTTGTTCCACACCGCAAGGACAAGGAGCAGGCATTGTGCATTGTGCATGCTGGGCATGGCCGAGATGCCCTTGGTGATGTCGCCCGAGCCGTTGGCATAGTTTGCCCACAGCGAATCCTGGAGCGCGACGGCCCAGACGGGCCAGGACCTCGACGTCTCGTGAAGATAGGCCATGAGCTCCGCATAGGGATCATGGCCCAGGCCAAGCTTCCCGAAGTAGCAGGGTCCGGCCGAGGAGAACAGCATGGCCAGCGCTACGCCGCCGACCGACCATGTGAGCATGAAAGCCAGAAGTGCCTGTGTCCGGAACACGCCGGGCCTCTCTTCGAAGGCGAAGTAGAGCCAGTAGAGTGTCAGCCCGAGAAACCACATGTGATAGTTCACGGCGATCACGGCGGTGACCGGCGGATGGTTCAAAAGCGGTGCCAGCAACTCCCAGGGCCGGTAGCCGAAATGCAGCCAGCGGTCCAAGTCGTCGAAGGCGGAATCCCAGGCGAAGGGTTGCACCAGCGTGATGCTGGCCTTCAGCGCTCAGAACGAGGAAATGAAGATGAAGATCGCCGTCAGGGTGATGAAGCCGCGGAGAAGCCTGCTGTCATCCATGAAGAAGCCGCGCACCGACTTGAGCAGCGCGCGCGTGGGACTGCGCGCATTCTCAAAAACCGCCACGCGGAAGAACTGCATCGGAAACACGCCGATGAGCGTGAGAAGGAGAAAATAGAGGAACCCAGCGACCCGGACCGTGACAGGCACGGAGGAGGTATCGCCGAGAAAGACCCTGAGACCTTCGCTGAGCAGCAGCATGGCCAGTCCAAAGGCCAGGAACGGTCCCTGCCGGAAGATCTCGCGAAGGATTTCCAGGCCCAGAGCCGGCAATCCGGCAAGAGCCGCGGCCCGGGCCTCGTTCATCTCATTCACCTTTCGCCGAAATGAGGCGCAAAGCTTAGGATCGCCCGCTTAACCGAACGTAAAGACAAGCGCAGTGGCGCCATGTTTTGCTGGGGAATTGTCGTCCGTGAGAGTTGCCTTGCGGTGGCCCAGCCTCTAGTGAGGGTCCGGGGTTGTTCAAGCACGTGTGTATGCGTTCGAGGAGTATCCGGGCCACAGGCCCGGTTTCGCGATCGGAGTTGCCCCCTATGCCTGCTTCCCACATGCCAATGATCGAACGGGTCGCCCGCAGCCTGGCCGAAGCGCTCGGCAGCGACGATTGGCGAAGCCTTGCGCCCGCGGCCCGGGCCGCCGTGGCGGCCATGCGCGAACCGACCCCGGAAATGCTGGAAGCAGCCCTTCCCGATCTTCCCGATTGGGGTTATCTGCCGGACGACTGGCGCGCGATGATCGACCACGCCGTCGCTGAGCCGGTCTTCCCGACCCTGCATCGCGGCTGAAGGCCGCCCGAAAAACAGAAGGGGCGGGAAATCCCGCCCCGTTTTCCGTCATGCAACCGGTCTTTAGCGCGCGTTGGTTACCGGCGTGTCCAGACGTCCCTCAAGTGCCTGCAGCATGTGCAGGAACTCGTTGAGCTCAGGGCTGAGCTTGCGGCTTTGCTTGGCGCTGTCCTTGGTCTCGGTAGGAGTCTTGGTCATCTCATTCACCTTGCGTGATCGATCCGAGTAGTAGAGCGTGGAACTTAAGGACACCCTAAGCTCTGGCGGTTGAACCTGATCCAAACGCCGGGTTCATCGGCCGTTCACCGATCAGGTTCAGGTGTTTCTCCGCTCTGTGCGGCAAGGTCGAGCCGCGGGCAAGGCAAGTTCCGGGCATGGTTAAGGCAATGCAAACCCAAGCTGGGCCCGGCAACACGAAAATGTGATGTTTCAGGCCGATGGTCCCGGGTGTAGCGTTTTCGCAGGGACGGTTCGGCCCCGCCAATCTCAACACCGGAGGATCCTATCGATGCTTGGTTTCCGTGCCCTCAAAACTGTAACAGCCGCCGCTCTGCTTTTGGGAGCGGGCGTCGTGTCCGCATCGGCCGATGCGACGAGTTCAATCCAGGCGCGGCAGGCCTGCATGAAGGCCAATGGTGGCGTGATGGCGGTGGCGGTGCCGATCATGAAGGGCGAGAAGGCCTTCGACAAGGCAGCCCTCGACGCGGCATTCGCGAAGGAGAAGGAAGCCTGTGCCGGCTGGGCCGACTGGTGGGGCGATGACACCAAGCCCGGCGGCGCGACCGAGACCTGGGCCAAGGAAGAGATCTGGACCGACAAGGCTGGCTTCGAGGCAGCCGGTGGAGCCTATGTGAAGGCCGCAACGGCGGTTGCAGCTGCCGCCGACGAAGCCTCCTTCAAGGCGGCCTTCCCGGCGCTTGGGGCCTCGTGCCAGGGATGCCACGAAAAGTTCCGCCGCCCGAAGGGCTGATCGCCTGACATTGCTGTCCAAACGCAACATCACGGTCCTGGCGCTGCTGGCAGCGCTGGGACTGGCCGCCCTCTGGCTGCTGAGCGCGCCGCGCGGGCTGACGCTGGCAGACCTGCCGCAGCATCAGCCAAATGCCGCCAACGGCGAGATCCTCTATCATGCTGCCGGTTGCTGGTCCTGCCACAAGCCCGGCACCGATCTCAAGGACGTCGATCCGAACCTTCCGGCCGGCGGATTTCCGTTCAAGACACCCGTGGGCACTTTCTATCCGCCCAACCTGACCCCGGATCCCGAGACCGGGCTGGGCACCTGGTCCGATCTCGACTTCGTCAACGCGGTGCAGCGCGGCGTATCGCCTGCAGGTGCCAACCTCATCCCCGCCTTTCCCTACACATCCTATGCCCATATGCGGGTCGAGGACGTGCTCGACATCAAGGCCTATCTGGCAACCTTGCCGGCCGTCGATTCCCCAACGCGGTCTGCGGAAATCCCCTTTCCACCCCTGCTCCGCCGTGGCGTTGGCCTGTGGAAATGGATCGGCCTCGATACCACGCCGTGGGCGCCAGATGCATCGCAGTCGGCAAGCTGGAATCGCGGCAGCTATCTGGTCAATGGCCCGGGTCATTGCGCCGAATGCCACACGCCGCGCAACATCTTCATGGCGCTCGATACGTCGCAAGCCCTGGCCGGCGGACCGCATCCGGAAGGCGAAGGCCGGGTCCCGTCGCTCCGCGGCCTGATCGAACGCGGCCGCTACAAGGACGCGAAGGATATTGCCTCGGCGCTGCAGTTCGGCGAGATGCTGGGTTACGACAAGCTCTCTTCCGGCGGAATGGGCCAGGTTCAGCGGAACATCGCGAAGCTTCCCGAAGCCGACATCCAGGCGATCGGCGCGTATCTTGCCAGCCTCAAGTGAGCTTCGCGTCCTGTAGCCAGTGCGTGATCGCGGCGGCTGACTCCTCGGGGTATTCGAGCGTGGGAAAGTGTCCGCAGTCGGCGAGTTCGACATAGCGTCCGCGCGCGATTGCAGCAGACATCCGCAGTCCGTCTGACGCCGGCGAGAACTGATCGTACTTGCCCCAGAGCATCAATGCGGGGCATCCGATGTCCGAAAGCCGGGGCCACAGATCGATCCGCCCGGCAAGCGCATCCGATTGGCGGGCCATGACATCCGGCCCCTGAGCCCGCGCCATGGCGACGAAGGCCTCGCGCGTCGCAGGCCCGTTCGGACCCGGAAGATGGGAAATGATGGCGGCCATCTCGGCGACCACGGCATCAGCCTCTCCGGCGCGAAGTCGCGACGAACGGCGGCGGCCAGCCGCCGCATCCGCGA
>JBGSNJ010000180.1:0-2884 GCA_041739715.1 Aestuariivirga sp. | reverse complement strand
TCGGTTATGTGGCCGGACCGGTGACCATTTCCGATGGCGCGGTCCGTTTCGCGCCCTTCGTCGCCACCACGCCGCAGGCCAAGGTCGAGGTGAAGGTGGTGGGCGAACTGGCGCTCAATGCCATCGACGCGGATATCGCCGTGGCCTTCCCGGGCCGTGCCGGGCTGCCGGGCCTTTCGATCGCCTATGCCGGCGTGCCCGATGCGTTGGTGCGGAGCGAGGATATGGCCGAACTCTCCACCCGCCTCGGCGTCACCATCATGCAGCAGGGCATCGACGAACTCGAACGGCTGCAGCGCGAGCAGGAGCGGCTGGCCCGCGAGGAAGAACAGCAGCGCAAACTCGACGAGGAGCGCCTTCAGGCCTATTACGCCCAACGCGACGAGCTCATCCTCAGGCGGCGCGAACTGCGTATTCACTCCGAGATGCGGGCCTATGAGTCGGAGCGGATGCGCCAGAAGATCGAAGCGGACCGGGAGGTCAATGCGGCTATCAGCAAGGATGAGCTGCGGCAGCGGATGCGCGAGCTCAAGACCTTCCGCCAGCAGGCGAAGCTGACGCGCGCCGCTATACCGGTTCAGGTGGTGCGGCCCAAGCCCAAGGCAGCCATCCAGAAGCTGAACGTGCCGAAACCGAAGAAGCCGGCCGCGCAACAGGGTCCGGTGATCCTGGTGCAGCCGGAAGGCGCGCCGGTCGTCATCTCGCCGCCGCCATCCGGCTCGCCGTCACAGTAGGCCAGTCATCACCGCATTGAGGATCCAGACGCGAATGGCGCTGGACAGGTTGCGGCCGGCCCGGCTCTGGTCGATCTCCGACACCAGCCCGGCGATGGTCAGGTTGCGTCTGGCGGCGGCCTTCTGGAGCGCTGTCCAGAATTCCGGCTCGAGCGAAAGCGAGGTGCGGTGGCCCGCAATGGTCAGCGAGTGCTTCAGGTCCTTTGCCATGATGCTTATCTCTTGTGTCCGTCCAGATCCTTTGCCGCCTTGTCGCGCAAGGTGTCTGCGCGCTTGCGGTCTTCCTTGCTGCGGCCGAAGCGGACGCGGTTCTCGGCGGCCTTCTCTTCTCGGGCGTCGCGTGCGCGACGCTTGCGTTGCTGCTTGAGGTTGACGATTTCGCCCATCATACCTGTCCCCGTCTACTTCGGTCCGATCATGTCTTCTGGTCGCACGATGCGGTCGAAATCCTCGGCATCGATGCCGTCGCGGATGGCTTCCTCGCGCAACGTGGTGCCGTTCTTGTGCGCCGTCTTGGCGATCTTGGCGGCACGGTCATAGCCGTACTTCGGCGCCAGCGCCGTGACCAGCATGAGCGAACGTTCCAGGGCCGCCTTGATGTTGTCCTCGCGCGCCACGATGCCCGTGACGCAATTGTCGGTGAAGCTGATGACCGCATCGGCCAGCAGGCGCACCGACTGCAGGAAGTTGTAGGCCATTACCGGATTGTAGACGTTGAGTTCGAAATGCCCCTGGCTGCCGGCGAAAGTGATGGCCGACTGGTTACCGAAGACCTGCACGCAGACCATGGTGAGGGCCTCGCACTGGGTGGGATTGACCTTGCCCGGCATGATCGACGAGCCGGGCTCGTTCTCGGGGAGCGCCAGCTCTCCCAGGCCCGAGCGCGGACCGGAGCCCAGCAGCCGGATGTCGTTGGCGATCTTGAAGAGCGAGACCGCGGCGGTGTTGATGGCGCCGTGCGACATGACCATCGCATCATGGGCGGCGAGCGCCTCGAACTTGTTGGGCGCCGAGGTGAAGGGCATTCCGGTGATGGTCGCGATGCGGTCCGCCACCAGTTCGGCGAAGCCGACAGGCGCATTGAGGCCGGTGCCGACGGCGGTGCCGCCCTGCGCCAGCTCCATCAGCATGGGCATGGTCTGCTCGATGCGCGCGATGCCATTAGCCACCTGCTGGGCATAGCCGGAAAACTCCTGGCCCAGTGTCAGCGGCGTGGCATCCTGCGTGTGGGTGCGGCCGATCTTGATGATGTGGCTCCAGGCCCGGGCCTTGGCATCCAGCGCCTTGTGCAGGTGCCTGAGCGCCGGGATCAGGTCGTGCTCCACCTGTTCCGCGCAGGCGATGTGCATGGCGGTGGGATAGGTGTCGTTGGACGACTGGCTCATGTTGACGTGATCGTTGGGGTGCACCGGCTTCTTCGAGCCGAGTTCGCCCCCCAGCATCTCGATGGCGCGGTTGGAGATCACCTCGTTGGCGTTCATGTTGGACTGGGTGCCGGATCCGGTCTGCCACACGGCCAATGGGAAATGATCGTACAGCTTGCCGTCGATCACTTCCTGCGCGGCGGCGATGATGGCCTCGCCGACGGTCTTGTCGAGGCGGCCCAGCGCCATGTTGGCCTCGGCGCAGGCGCGCTTCACGATGCCAAGGGCGCGGATCACCGGCTGGGGCTGCTTTTCCCAGCCGATCTTGAAATTGTAGAGGCTGCGCTGAGCCTGCGCGCCCCAATAGCGCGAGGCGTCCACTTCGATGGGGCCGAAGGTATCGGTTTCGGTACGCGTCTTCTTCATGTCGGCAGACTCTGCGATTGCGATGGCGGGCTGAATAGCATCCCGGGGCATCTCATGCCAGCCAGACGGAAGTCGGGGCTAGCGCGGATGCAGCCGGGCCAGCAGGATCATGCCCAGCGCCGAGACCAGGGCCGCCACGCCGGCGATCATCAGCGCCGGCGCCGGCCCGGTCCAGGACAAAAGCAGGGCGAAGAGCAGCGGGGCTGCGGCGTTGAGCACGAGATTGGGGGCGGCGAGGATGCCGAGAACCTCGCCATAGCCCTTGCGGCCGAACAGCGAAAGCGGCACGGCGCCCTTGGCGATGGTCACCAGCCCGTTGGAGGCGCCGTAGAGCAGGGCGAAGACCAGGGCCGCAGCGGG
>JBGSNJ010000117.1:0-8028 GCA_041739715.1 Aestuariivirga sp. | reverse complement strand
GGTCCCTGGATCGCCCTGCTGATCGCCGGTGCGGTGCTGCTGGCCCGGCCGCTGTCGCGCTATCTTCCGCGCATCGCGCAGCCGCCCACCGGCGCCAACCTGGACTGGCGCCAGCTGTGGCTGCCACTGCTCCTGCCGATGATCGTAACACCGCTGATCCTGCGCATCGTTCCCACGCATTTCCTGCCGGTGCTGGTCGGCGACTATCTTGCGGTTCACTTCGGAACCTACGGGCTGCTCACCGCACTCTGCCTGCTCTGGGTTCTGCGCGGAACGGCCATGCGCCTGAATGGCGCCGTGAGCCTCATCCTCCTCGCCGCCGCGGCCGTCACCGCCTACTGCTTCATCGCCATCGCCTGGCCGATCGACAGCTTCGTCACGTCCTTCGTGCCCGCACCCGGCCGGATGCTGCTTGCCCTTGTGATGCTTGCGGGGACACTTCCCTATTTCACGGCGGACGAGTGGATGACGCGCGGACAGGCCGCGGCGCGCGGCGCCTATGCGGCATCGAAGCTCGCCTTCCTCGCCTCTCTCGCGATCGCCATCGGCCTCGACTTCGAACGGCTCTTCTTCCTCGTCACTATCGTACCGGTGATCGTGCTGTTCTTCCTCGTCTACGGGCTGTTCAGCCGCTGGTCCTATCGCGCAACCGGGCATCCGCTCGTGGCCGCCATCGCCAATGCCATTGCCTTTGCCTGGGCCATCGGCGTTACGTTCCCCCTGCTGGCCGGCTGAGCGGTCAGCCCTTGCCGCCCGAGAGCATGACGGTGAACCATCGCATGGACGGAATCTGCCGGCACACGGCCATGGCAGCCACCAGGATGGGAACGCCGATGAAGGCGCCGGTCAGTCCCCAGAGCATGCTCCACAGGAAGACCACGAACATCACCGCGAAGGGCGAGATCGACAAAGTGGATCCGGTGAAGACGGGTTCGAGATAGCTGCCAATGATGAACTGCACGATGGTGAGGCAGACCAGCACCAGCAGCGCAATCCGGAATGACTCGAACTGTGCCAGCGCGAAAAGCGTGGGCAGCAACGTGGCCACCAGCGGACCGATGAAGGGTATGTAGTTCAGCGTGAAGGCGATGGCAGCCCAGGCCGCCGGGACTTCGAGCCCTACCAGATAGGCGATGAGCCACACGGTGGCGCCCGTGACCACGCTGGCGATGGTGCGGACCAGCATGTATTTCCCGAAATGGCCCGCCGTCTCGCGGCCGACCGCAACGATGTCGATGCCCCCGAAGCGGCTGCCTGCCGCCTTCAGCCGCTTTGTCAGATCTTCGGCCTCGAGCAGGCCCAGCACCGCGAAGGCAAAGACCAGGGTTGCAAATCCGGCCAGGCCATTGAGGCGCGCCAGCATGGCCTGCACGGTGCGCACAAGCCAGGACATGTTGAATGTCTCGGAGATCGGGCCTGCAATGGCGAAGCCATGACTCTCCAGCCAGTCCATCGCGATCTGATAGATGGCCTGGAAGCGCGCGCTGTTGCGGACCAGCCATTGCCCCACCACGCTCAGGCCCCAGGCGAAGAGCATCAGGAGAAACACGACACAGACGAGGGTGATCACAAGAGTGATGAGGATGGCCAGCATGCGCGGCATGCGGGCCTGCAGATAGGCCTGCAGCGGCCAGACGACCATGACGATGAAGATGGCGAAGGCGGCCGGCGCAAAGACGGCCTCGCCCCAAGACAAGGCGGCCATGACGAGTATTGTGGTGCTGACCAGCAGCAGACCGCCTATGGTGGAGATCTCGGACTCGACACCGCTGCCGGGGGCCTTGCCGGTCATGAGGAGGTTCCCGTCTGGTTGGCATTCTGAGGGCTGTCATGTTGAGGATACGCGCATGATTTGGCAAGCCGCATGACGGAGTTGCTCGACCCGCGACAGGGTGACGTGGAGGACGACGCTTCCAGTACCAAGCAGCGATCTCTCATGTCGCTGGCCGGCAGCCTGCTGGCCGAGATCAGCCTGCCCAAGCTCCTGGTGGCCTGGATCATGCTGATTGGCCTTCCGGGCCTCGCACTGGGCTTCCTGCCGCTTCTCGCCTCGTTGTGGATCGGCAAGGTCTCGGCGCAGGTCGCCACGCTGCTGACCGGACTGGGCTCGCTGGCCGCGCTGATCCTGCTTGCCGCCGCGGCCTGGTTCGGCGGCAGGTCGATCATGCGATTGCTGGAAAACAGCTTCTGGTCATTGCATGCGATCGGAATTCAACCTGGCTATGTCGTCGGCCGCGAGTCGCTGCGTCATCTCGCCGAAAGCTGGCTGAAACCGGGCGGGAATGAAGCCGCACGCGGGCGTATTCGCGCCATGAGCGCACTGGTCTCCGCTGCCGCCCTGAGCCTGTTTGCCGCGTGGATCGCAACGCTGGCCTGGCCGCATAGCCGCTGGACGGCCAGTCTCGCGGACTTTGCAGCGCCACTCCGGCTCGCCCTCCCAGCCATCGCCAATGCCGTCGTGATTGTCGCGTCCTATTTCAGCGTGGCCGCGATCCTGTGGGGCATCGCCGATGCGCGCATGGCGCCGCCGCTCGATCTCACGGCCTTCGACGCATCAGGATCGGACGCCCGGCGCTGGCGCATCGCCCATCTTTCCGACATCCATGCGGTGGCCGGGCCTTATGGCTTTCGCATCGAGAGCGGGCGCTCGGGCCCGCGCGGCAATCACCGCCTCGCGCAGGCCTTCGGCCGGCTGGCCGAGATCCACGCTCAGCAGCCGCTCGACATGATCCTCATCTCAGGCGACCTCACCGACGCGGGCTCATCGACCGAATGGGCCGCCTTCTTCGACGTGCTTGGCGCCTATCCGCAGCTGTCCCATCTCATCGTCGGCCTTCCCGGCAATCACGATCTCAACATCGTGGACCGCGCCAATCCGGCGCGGCTTGACCTGCCCACCAGCCCGCTGAAACGGCTGCGGCAACTACGCATGCTTTCGGCACTCGACTCTTTGCAGGGCGGGCGCATGCGCGTGTTCGACGCGACGGCCGGAACGCTCGGCGCGGCGCTCGACCGCTTCCTGGAGCCGCATCGAAGCAGCATCGCCACATTTGCGGACACGGGCACGTTCCGCCTGTCGCGCGGCCTCGGCGATGTCTTCGACATGGCCTTTCCCATGATTCAGCCGCCCGATCACGAGGATGGTCTCGGCATTATCGTCCTCAACTCCAATGCCGTCACGCATTTCTCCTTCACCAATGCGCTGGGCATGGTCTCGCTGGCGCAGACACAGGCCATCGACGCCATCGCTGCGCTCTATCCGCGCGCGCGCTGGGTCATCGCCCTGCATCATCATGTGGTCGAGTATCCGAGCCCGGCCAAGGCCCTCTCGGAGCGCATCGGCACGGCGCTGATCAATGGCAGCTCCCTGGTGCGCCGGCTGCAGAATCTGAAGGGCCGCGCCATGCTCATGCATGGCCATCGCCATACCGAGTGGATCGGCACGAGCGGCGATCTCATCATCGTGTCGGCCCCCTCGCCGGTCATGGATGCGCGCGATGCCGACGACACCCATTTCTTCATCCACACGCTCGCGGCGGACGGCGATGGCCGCATCGCCCTGCTCGAACCCGAGAAGATCGTGCTGCCCGGCACGCCCGCAGAGGTTTCGCCACAAGCGTGATCCGGTCGATGCCGCACGTCGACGGAAATGATTGCGCCTTCCCGTGCAGCCCTCCATAGTCGCAACTCAACTTATCACCACCGCAGGGAACTTATCTTGGTTGCCGTAACTGCCATGCGCGAATTTCATGCAGGCCTGCCCGATTTTCCGGCATGTCCGCAGAATTCCTGGCAGGCGGAACTGGATCTGCGCTTCGACACGATCGGCGGCCGCACGCGGCTGGCGCAGCGCCGGCACAAGGGGCCATTGATGGTCCAGCGGCCCTTTCATCCCGAGGCCGACGGAACGTGCCATGTCTATGTCCTGCATCCGCCGGGTGGCGTTGCGGGCGGCGACTGCCTGACAATGGACTTCCGCATCGGCAGCGGCGCCCGCACCGTGCTGACCACGCCTGCGGCCACGAAATTCTACCGCAGCGATGGCCTACCGAGCCGCCAGACCAGCCGCATCGCCGTGGCCGCCGGCGGCGTCTGCGAATACCTGCCGCAGGAGACCATCGTCTTCGATGATGCGCAGGCGGAACTCGAGACCTGCATCACGCTCGAGCCCGGCGCCAGCTATGTGGGCTGGGACATCGTCTGCCTGGGACGCCCGGCATCGGGGGACGGATTTCGCAGCGGTTCCGTCACCCAGCGCGTCACGCTGCTGCGCGATGGCCGGCCGCTATGGATCGAGCGGGCACATCTCACCGGACATTCACCTGCGCTGGCAGCACCTCACGGGCTTGCGGGGCAGACCGTCTTCGCGACGATGATCTATGCCGGCGGACGACCGGAACCTTCGGCCGACCTGGTGCGGCGCGCCGTCGGAGATCGGAGTGATGGACAATTCTCGGTGTCGGAGCTCGAGCACGTCGTGGTGTGCCGCTATCTCGGCGGCCGCGCCACCTCCTGCAAGGCGCTCTTCACCCTTGCCTGGGATGTGCTGCGGCAGGCCCGGCAGGGCAAACCCGCGATGGCGCCGCGCGTCTGGTCAACTTAAGCCATAGAAGGAATTGAGGACGTCAAGATGGAACTGTTGCCACGCGAGAAAGACAAGCTTCTGCTCTTCACCGCCGGGCTGCTCGCGGAACGGCGCAAGGCGCGCGGTGTGAAGCTGAATTATCCGGAAGTGATCGCCTACATCTCGTGTGCGATCCTCGAGGGCGCGCGCGACGGCAAGAGTGTCGCCGAGCTGATGTCCTACGGCGCCACGCTGCTGACCCGCGACGATGTCATGGAAGGCGTACCCGAGATGATCCATGACGTGCAGGTCGAGGCGACATTCCCGGACGGCACCAAGCTCGTCACCGTCCACAATCCGATCCCGTAAGGAGAAACGCATGATCCCCGGCGAATACTTCATCGAAGACGGCGCGATCGAGCTCAATGCGGGCCGCGAGACACGCAAACTGATGGTGGCGAATGCGGGCGACCGCCCCATCCAGGTCGGATCGCATTACCATTTCTTCGAGACCAACGGCGCGCTGAAGTTCGACCGCGACAAGGCGCGCGGGTTCCGGCTCAACATTCCGGCGGGTACCGCCGTGCGCTTCGAGCCGGGGCAGGAACGCGAAGTCGAGGTCGTGGCGCTGGCCGGCAAGCGCAGGGTCTTCGGCTTCAATGCGAAGATCATGGGAAGCCTGGAGCGCTGACATGGTGAAGATCGCACGCAGGACCTATGCAGACCTCTACGGCCCCACCACCGGCGACCGCGTCAGGCTGGCCGACACGGAGCTCATCATCGAGATCGAGAAGGACCACACCGTCTATGGCGACGAGGTGACTTTCGGCGGCGGCAAGGTCATCCGCGATGGCATGGGCCAGAGCCAGGCCATGGCCGCCGATGTCGCCGACCTAGTCATCACCAATGCGATCATCCTCGACCACTGGGGCATCGTGAAGGCCGATGTCGGCGTGAAGAACGGCCGCATCAGCGGGATCGGCAAGGCCGGCAATCCCGACATCCAGCCCGGCGTCACGATCGTCATCGGACCCGGCACTGACATCATCGCGGGCGAGGGCAAGATCCTGACCGCCGGCAGCGTCGACACCCACATACACTTCATCGCGCCGCAGCAGGCCGAAGAGGCCCTGTGCAGCGGCACCACCACGCTGGTGGGCGGCGGCACCGGCCCGTCGGTTGGCACCCTGGCGACGACGGTGACGCCGGGACCCTGGTACATCCACCGCATGCTCGAAGCCGCGGAAGATCTGCCCATCAATGTGGGCTTCATGGGCAAGGGCAATGCCAGCCACGTCGAGCCCCTGCGCGAACAGATCCATGCCGGTGCCCTCGGCCTCAAGCTGCACGAGGACTGGGGCACGACGCCCGCCGCCATCGACACCTGCCTCACCGTGGCCGACGAGGAAGACGTGCAGGTGGGGCTTCACACCGACACGCTGAACGAAAGCGGCTTCGTGCGCGATACCTTCGCTGCGATGAAGGGCCGGGCCATCCACAGCTTCCACACCGAGGGGGCCGGCGGCGGCCACGCTCCCGACATCATCACGGCGGCCGGCCAGGAGAATATCCTGCCCTCGTCCACCAATCCGACGCGGCCTTACACGATCAATACCATCGACGAGCATCTCGACATGCTGATGGTGTGCCATCATCTCAACCCGTCCATTCCGGAAGACGTGGCCTTTGCCGAGTCGCGCATCCGCAAGGAGACCATCGCTGCCGAAGACATCCTGCACGACCTCGGCGCCTTCTCGATGATGTCGTCGGACTCGCAGGCCATGGGACGCATCGGCGAGACCACGCTGCGCTGCTGGCAGACGGCCCACAAGATGAAGGTGCAGCGCGGGCCTCTGGACGAGGACAGCGCGCGCAACGACAATTTCCGTGTACGCCGCTATGTGGCGAAGCACACGATCAATCCGGCCATCACGCATGGCATCGCGCATGAGGTCGGCTCAGTTGAAGTGGGAAAGCGCGCCGACCTCGTCTTGTGGAAACCGCCATTCTTCGGCGTCAAGCCATCCCTGGTTCTGCTGGGCGGCATGATTGCTACGGCGCCGATGGGCGATCCCAATGCCTCGATCTCCACGCCGCAGCCGGTGCACTATCGGCCGATGTACGGCCTCTACGGACGCGCCCGTGCGGCCACCGGCGTGACCTTCGTCTCGAAGGCATCGCTCGATGCGGGCATCGGCAGCAAGCTCAAGCTGAGCAAGTCGCTGGTGGCGGTAAGCAACACGCGCAGGATCCGCAAGAAGGACATGATTCACAACGCGCTGACACCGAAGATCGAAGTGGATCCGCAAACCTACCAGGTGCGTGTCGACGGGAAGATCATCACCTGCGAGCCGGCGCGCGAACTGCCGATGGCGCAGCGCTACTTCCTGTTCTGACGCTCACGACTGGAAGAGGCGGCTGTACTGGGTCTCGTGCCAGGCGCTGGCCATGGCAAGCCGATGCGAGACATTGCCGATCTCGTCATCCTCCAGCGCCTGCGCCCTCGCGGCGCTGCGCGTGATGACATCGGCGCTTGCTACCAGAATGCGCTGTGCGGCGGTCTGTCCAAGCGGCACCAGCCTGACCGCCGCCGCCGCCTGGCCTTCGACCACGGTCCACATCAAGCCCAGCAAGGCAGCGTCCGGAGCCACCTTCCAATGTGTGGCGGCCAGCGCAAAGGCGGCGGGGTAACTGCTCAGCCGGCCGGGTTCGACCCAGGGCGACGACAGGCCGAGATCCTTGAGAAGGCGGCACAGGCCTTCGGCCATGCGGCGGTCTTCCAGCTGGATCTCGCGGCTTTCGCGGCTCGCGGCAACCCAAGCATCGCAGGCGCCGAAGGCCTCCAGGTCGTCACGCTGCAAAGCCTGCATCATTCTCCAGAAGAGCGGCGCGTCGAGCGCGGCATATGACTGCTCCAGCGTGCCCAGGATCCAGTCCTGTGCACTCGCTTCGTCCTTCACCCAGCCGGCCTGCACCGCCCATTCCAGACCGCGCGAATAGGAGAAGGCGCCCACCGGCAGGCTGGGGCTGACAAGGCGCAAGAGCTGAAGTGGCAGTCCCGTCGCGGTCATTGCATCAGGCCCTCGTGAATTTCGGGATCGCAGAGTTGCGGACTGTAGGGCACGGGCCCCGCCGAGGTCCAGCCAGCATCGCACAAGGCAGCCACCGGTCAGGCGCCGTCACGAAGAGGATTGGCAAGTGCGCCAAGGGCGGGCATGCTGGCGTTTCTTCGCCATGGCGCCAGCAGAACAGGACAACAGACATGAAACGAACCATGATCGCCGTCATCGCCGTCACGTTGGGACTGCTCCTCGCACCGGCACTGCCGACGACCGATGCCGGCGCCGTCACGATCAACATCAACATCGGCAGCAGCATCAGCAATGGCCGCGGCATCACTTGCTCCCAGGGGGAACGCCGGCTGCGCAATCGCGGCTGGCGCGACGTGCGCCGCATCGACTGCC
>JBGSNJ010000142.1:0-9454 GCA_041739715.1 Aestuariivirga sp. | reverse complement strand
CGGTGGCATAGGCGCGGCCCTTGGCGTCGAGCTTGGGCTTTGCGGGCGCGGCAGATGCGGCCTGGGCGGCGGTCGCCATGCCCATGGCCTTGCCGAGGTCGGCGAGAGTTGTCTGTTCAGCCATGTCTTATCCCCTCACCGCGTTCTTCGGGTTCATCGCCCGGATGTCGAGCTTCTTCGGGCTCTGGGCCTCGTGCGGATGCGCGGCGCCCTTGTAGATGCGCAGATGGGTCATCTGCTGGCGCTTCAGCGGCCCGCCGGGCAGCATGCGCTTGACGGCCTGCTCGAGCACGCGCTCAGGGTGCGCGCCTTCCAGGATCTTGCCCGCCTTGCGTTCCTTGATGCCGCCAGGAAAGCCGGTGTGCCAGTAATAGGTCTTCTGCTGGTTCTTGCGTCCGGTCAAGACGATCTTCTCGGCATTGATCACGACGATGTGGTCGCCGCAGTCCATGTGGGGCGTGAAGGTGGGCTTGTGCTTGCCACGCAGGCGGTTGGCGATGATGGCGGCCGCGCGGCCGACGATCAGACCTTCTGCATCGATCAGCACCCAGTCTTTCACGATGTCCTTGGCTCTCGCCGTATAGGTTGTCATCTGAGGTGTCTCTGGTGTTGTGGTTCAAAGGAAAAGGCGCCGGAGGCAAGCCCGCGGCACCCGTTTCAGTGGCCGCTGGATAGGCTTCTGGACGAACCCTGTCAAGAAAAACAGCCAAAACACGCAACAAACTGGATGCGGTATCATGTTACCTCACTCAGCCGCCGCAATCCCGAGATGCCTCCGCGGCAGGGCCGCAATGCCCCTTCCGTGACGTCCCGCCTTGCCCTAGTGTCGATGCAGCGCCAAGGACGCCCTCGCATGCGTGTGTTCGTGTTTCTGCTCATGAGCCTTGTCTCTACCGCCGCCGTGCAGGCCTCGGTGGGGAGTGGCTCCGGCACGGCAGACATGATTGCCCAGGCCGAGGCGCCCCTTGCCCCTCCCCCGCTGCCCGATACCGGCAGCCGCGAGCCATCCGCCGGCGAAGCACCGTCAACGCCCGGCGATCCGCCGACGATCCAGGACGATCCGGAAGTCGACCTCACCGCACCCGATCCCAATGCCTCCGAAGACGACGGCAGCTCGCCCGACAATCTCAGCATCGGCGACATCCCGGTGATTGAGACGATGGAGATCACCCCGGAAATCGCCAGGAAGGCCCTGGACATCTACTTCCTGGCGACCGAGAAATACGAGGCAGCCGATCTTGAAGCTTATGACAACCTCCAGGATTTCGTCGACCAGAATCCGGCCGGCAAGAACTTCGAGTCCGACGTGAAGGCCGCGGGCTTCACCAACGTGATGGAATGGAACACGGCCTTTACCGCTGTCGGCTTCGCTTACGCCGCCATCGTCGACGATCAGACCACCGACATCGAGGCGCAGATTGCCGACCTCGAGGCGGACACCGAAATCGCCACCGACATGAAGGACCGCATGATCGCCTCCCTCAAGGCCATGATCCCGTCCGGCAACAACAAGAAGGTCATCAAGGATCTGCTCGACGATCCCGTCTACGGCGACAAGCTCAAGCAGCTCGACCTCGTAGAAGAATGACCGGATTGACTGACGCCCAGAACAGCAGCGGCGTGCTGCGCGTGACGCTGAATGATCCCTCCACGCGCAACAGCCTCTCGGAGGCCATGATGGCGGCCCTTGCGGCTGTCCTTGCCAGCGCGGCAACCGACCGCGACGTGCGCACCATTGTTCTTGCTGCAACCGGCCCGGCCTTTTCCTCCGGCCACAATCTCAAGGAAATCACGGCGCATCGCAGGGATGCGGACGGCGGTGCTGCCTATTTTGCGAAGCTCTTCGATCAATGCGCCGCGCTGATGACCTCGATCGTCCGGCACCCGAAGCCGGTGATTGCCGAGGTCAATGGCCTGGCCAGCGCCGCCGGGTGCCAGCTGGTGGCCTCCTGCGATCTCGCCTATGCCGCGGACACCGCAAGCTTCTGCACGCCCGGAGTCAATATCGGATTGTTCTGCTCCACCCCGATGGTCGCGCTGTCGCGCAATGTCACGCCCAAGCATGCCATGGAGATGCTGCTCACCGGCGATGTCATCGGCGCGCGCCAGGCCCAGGCCATCGGCCTCATCAACCAGGCGGTTCCGCCCAATGAACTGGGCGAGGCTGTCGCATCCGTCGCCATGAAGATCGCCTCGAAGTCGATGGTGACGGTCAAGACCGGCAAGCAGGCCTTCTATCGCCAGCTCGACCTCCCGCTTGACGAAGCCTATGCCTATACTGCGCGCGTCATGACCGAGAACCTGCTGACTCGCGACGCCGAGGAAGGTATTGCCGCCTTCATCGCCAAGCGCCCGCCGCAGTGGACCGATGTAGAATGACGCCGCGCATCAATCTTGTCACCCTTGGCGTCACCGATGTTGCTGCCTCCACGGCCTTCTACGAAAGGCTGGGATTGAAGGCATCATCCTCCGGCAATGACAACATCACCTTCTTCGACGTGAACGGCGTGGTGCTTGCCCTGTTCAGTCATGCGGCCCTCGCCGACGACGCGGCCATGGCAGCGGGTGAGCCGCCCGTGTTTCGCGGCGTGACCCTCGCCTGGAATGCCGAGAGCGAAGCAGCGGTCGATGCCATCTTCGAACACGTCCGCAGGGCTGGCGCGAAGATCGTCAAGCCGCCGCACAAGGTGTTCTGGGGCGGTTACTCCGGCTATTTCTGCGATCCTGATGGACATCTCTGGGAAGTCGCCTACAACCCCTTCTTCCCCATCGATGCATCCAGACGAATCCAGCTGCCATGAACCACGACAGTTACGCACCCGACTACATCCGCGGCATCCTGCAGTCGGTGAAGACCATCGCGCTGGTCGGGGCCTCGGCGAATGAGGTGCGCCCGTCCTACTTCGTGATGAAGTACCTGCTCGACAAGGGCTACGACGTCATCCCGGTCAATCCGGGCCTCGCTGGACAAACGCTTCTCGGCCAGACCGTCTATGCCACGCTGAAGGACATTCCGAAGCCCGTCGACATGGTCGACATCTTCCGCAACTCCGAGGCCGCCGACCCGATCACCGACGAGGCCCTGTCGCTTTCGCCGCGCCCAAAGGTGATCTGGATGCAGCTGTCGGTACGCAATGATGATGCGGCGTCGCGGGCGGAGGCCGAAGGAGTCCAGGTCGTCATGGACCGGTGCCCGAAGATGGAATACGGCAAGCTGTCCGGCGAATGGGCCTGGGTCGGCGGAAACTCCGGGGTCATCTCGTCACGCAAGCAGAGCTTGCACGAGAGCGGCAAGCTCCAGAGCCTGGGACTGGGCCCGAAGACCTACTGACGCACCGGCTTGCGAGAATCCGTGACGTGGTTCACCGTGAGGGGGTGTGCAAGTTCCGGGAGGCTCTCAGATGAGCAGTTTCGCGCATGATCGCTATTCAACCGGTGCCATCGTCCTGCATTGGCTTACTGCCCTGCTGGTGATCTTCATGATCGTCTTTGGCGAAGAACTGGTCGAGGGCGCGGAACACGACGACGCAGCCGGAACCTTCCTGCCGTCCATCCATGTCAGTGTCGGTGTCACGATCCTTGTGCTGACGCTCCTGCGCCTCGCCTGGCGCCTCGGCCATGCGGCCCCGCCCTACCCTGCCACCATGAAGGCCTGGGAGCTCACCCTGGCCAAGGTCACCCACCTGCTGTTCTACGCCTTGCTGATCGCCGTCCCGCTCACCGGCTGGCTTGCCTTCGCCGACTGGGTCCGCGAGGAGCCGGCCATGTACGCCGTCCGGGTCTTCGGGCTGTTTCAGCTGCCCGCCGCGCCACTCATCGGCGGCGAGGTGAAGGAACTCCACGAGATCGGCAGCAACGCCATGATGGTCCTGGTGATCCTGCATGTGCTGGCCGCCCTGAAGCACCAGTTCGTCGACGGCGACGGCGTGTTCAAGCGTATGCTTCCGCACTGACATCTCGGCAATTGTCGTTTCCGGCGGCGCGGGCTAATGTCCCGCCCCGCACAAGGAATGGGAGACGATAATGGCAGACAAGACCCCCGGCTTCGACACGCTGGCGCTTCACGCGGGCGCGGCTCCGGACCCCGCAACAGGCGCGCGGATCACGCCGATCTACCAGACCACCGCTTTCGTTTTCCAGGACGTGAAGCACGCCGCCGACCTCTTCGCGCTCCGCGCCTTCGGCAACATCTACACCCGCATCATGAACCCGACGCAGTCTGTGCTCGAGGCCAAGGTCGCGGCCCTCGAAGGCGGCACGGCCGCGCTGGCCGTCGCGTCCGGCCATGCGGCCCAGCTCCTCGTCTTCCATACCATCATGCAGCCGGGTGACGAGTTCGTGGCCGTGCGCCAGCTCTATGGCGGTTCGATCAACCAGTTCAGCCACGCCTTCAAGTCCTTCGGCTGGCATGTCGTCTGGGCCGATGCCGAGGATCTCTCCTCCATCGAGAAGGCGCTGTCGCCAAAGACCAAGGCCATCTTCATCGAGTCGATCGCCAATCCGGGCGGCCTCATCACCGATATCGGCGGCATCGCCAAGATCGCGCAGAAGGCCGGTGTGCCGCTGATCGTCGACAACACGCTGGCCACGCCCTATCTCTGCAAGCCGATCGAACATGGTGCCAACATCGTGCTGCATTCGCTCACCAAGTTCATGGGCGGCCACGGCAACTCGATGGGCGGCGTGATCGTGGATGCCGGCAACTTCGACTGGTCGAAGAGCGGCCGGTACCCGCTGCTGTCGGAGCCCAACGGCTCATACCATGGCCTGCGCCTGCATGAGACCTTCGGCAACATCGCCTTCGCCATCGCCTGCCGCGTGCTGGGCCTGCGCGATCTGGGGCCCGCCATCGCGCCGATGAACGCCTTCCTGATCCTCACCGGCATGGAGACGCTGTCGCTGCGCATGCAACGCCACTGCGACAATGCGCTGAAGGTGGCGCAATGGCTGAAGAAGCAGCCGCAGGTGGCCTGGGTAAACTATGCCGCCCTGCCCGACGACAAGCATCACGCGCTGTTCAAGAAGTATTGTCCGCGCGGCGCCGGGGCCGTCTTCACCTTCGGCCTGAAGGGCGGCCATGAGGCGGGCGTGAAGGCGGTGTCATCGGTGAAGCTGTTCTCGCATCTCGCCAACATCGGCGACACGCGCTCGCTGATCATTCACCCGGCCTCGACCACCCACAGCCAGCTGTCGAAGGATCAGCTCAAGCTTGCAGGCGCATCGCCCGACGTGATCCGCCTCTCGGTCGGCATCGAGGACATCGACGATATCATCGCGGATCTTGCCCAGGCGATTGCCTGAGGAGATCGTGCAGGTTCCATAGGGCGGCGGCGAGAACGATCAGCGCCCCGCCCTGGTGGACCAACCCCAGCCAGAGCGGCACCTGCAAGAGCAGGGTCCAGATACCGAACACCACTTGCAGAAGCACGGCCGCGAGCAACAGCGCGGCCGTTTGCGTGCGTGTGGCAAGTGCGTAGGCCACCGCCGCCAGCGTGATCACATAGGCGAGAAGCCGGTGGTTAAACTGCACCGTCATGGCGTTCTCGAACAGGTTGCGCCAGCCGGGCTCCATGATCATCAGCCCCGGCGGCACGAGGGCGCCGTCCATGAGCGGCCAGGTGTTGTATCCCATGCCGGCATCGAGACCCGCAACAAAGCCTCCGGCAGCGACCTGCAGCAGGATGAGTGCAACGAGCGCAAGTGCGGCCCATTCCATCCCGTGCCGTGGTGCATGGCGCTTGCCGCCGAGGCCGATGGCCACCCAGAGGATTGCGGCGAAGATCACGGTTGCCAACGTCAAGTGGGCCGAAAGCCGGTATTGGCTGACGTCGACTCGGTCCACCAGGCCGGAGGACACCATGTACCATCCCAGCGCGCCCTGCAGCCCGCCCAGCACGAACAGCACGCCGCAGCGCCAGGCCGTTCCCCGCGACAGGCGTCCGGTCAGCGCAAAGACGGCAAAGGGAACGAAGAAGACCAGCCCGATGATGCGGCCAAGAAAGCGATGCGCCCACTCCCACCAATAGATGAACTTGAAGTCTTCGAGGGACATGCCCTTGTTGATCAGCTGATACTCGGGAATCTGCCGGTACCTTTCGAGGGCCGCCAACCAGTCGGCCTCGGTCAGGGGCGGAATGGCTCCAAGGATCGGCTGCCATTCGGTGATCGACAGGCCGCTGTCGGTCAGGCGCGTGGCGCCGCCCACGATCACCATGCAGAAGATCAGGAAGGCGGTGAAATAGAGCCAGAACCGGACCGTGGGGAGCGCTGCGCGCTGACGGGCGTCGAGGAGATGCATGGTAGAGGCCATTAGACGCGGGCCCTGCACCCTTCAAGGGATGAAGCGCCGCATGCCCTTGCGCCTGGCGTGGCGGCAGACTAGGTGACGCCCATGCGCCAGCGTACCCGCAAAGCCATCGGCACCGTCGCCACCGTCCTCTTCCTGATCGTCTATTCGCTGATCGCCATGGGGATCGGCGGAAACTACGTGGTGGGCAGCGGACTGATCCCCGAGCTGCTCTATTTCATGGTTGCGGGTGCGCTCTGGCTGCCCGTGGTCATGGCCCTCATCCGGTGGATGGCCAAGCCAGATCCGGTCAGCTGACGTTCACCCGGTGCAGGCGGTTGAAGAGCAGGAAGGGCAAGCCGGTAAGCAGAGACTTGATGTAGCGCGTCTCCTGCAACTGCCCGGATAGCGACAGCCGCGGCAGGGCCTGAAGATGATCGGCATGTGCGGAATAGATGAGACCCTTGCGGGTGGTAACCGCACTCGTGAAAGGAACCTCGCGCGCAAGATCGAAGTCGCGCGGTCCGGCGGAAAGCTCGTCGCCATAGGGATAGGCGAAATGCCGGGGCCGCCTGCCCAATTCGCGCGTCAATCGGTCGGCAGAAGCAACCATCTCCGCCAACGCCTCGCCGGGCGGCAGGCAGGCACTCGCAAAATGCCGGACCGTATGTGCGCCGATGGTGCACAAGGGGTCGGCGGCGAGCGTCTGCAGCTCATCCCAGGTCATCGCCGACTCCCGGCAGAGCCTGTCCAGATCGACGCCGTGTTGCGTGCAGAAGGCTCTGATCCAATCGCGCTGCTCGTGCTGATCGAGAGTCCGGACGGGCCAGTACAAGGCCTCCCAGGCAGCCCACTTCTGGTCAACCGTACGTGTCTCGATGTCGATATGCCGACCGGCAAGCGAAGCCTTGACCCGCGGCGACTGGGCGATGGCGATCTCCAGCCCTCGCCACCACAATTCGCAGGTGCCATCGATCATGCTGGTGGTCACATAGACCGTGAAGGGGCAGCCATGGCGATTGAACACCGGACGGGCATGGACGAGATTGTCCCGATAGCCGTCATCGAGCGTGAAGACGGCGAAAGGCCTGTCATGTCCGCCTGCGATCAGGCGTTCGACGGCGTCATCGATGCTCACCAGATCGTAGCCCAGGGACTTGACCATGCCAATCACGGCATCCAGGAAACCCGGATCCACTTCGAGAACGCGGTTGGGAACGAAGCCTTCCTGCTGTCCGCCACCAGGGAACACATGGTGGAGCATGAATATTGCACCGAGACCCGTAGTTGCACCCTGGAGCAGCGCCGTTGCCCCAGAATAGTACATCAGATCGAGGCTTGTCTTGAGGAACGCCGTATTCGGCATCACAAAGGGTTCCGGAATGCCAGCAAGTGCGGGAATCTATCGCAAATGGCATGAACAAAGCGTTGCCCTTGATGAAGCACTGGCAGGTGCGGCACCCTCCGTGCTGTCGGCGGAAGGGTTAACGGCCGAGATCCATACCGCGCTCCCTCCCCTCCGCAGGACTTGGACCAGCTTCGAGCAGATCGCACATGGGACGTTCTACCAGTCCTATCTCTGGTGCAGCGCCTGGCTGGAGACGGTCGGCAGGGCTTCGCAGGTCGAACCGATCGTGGTGATCCTGCGGGATGTTACCAATCGCATCTGCGCCCTCCTTCCCCTGCAGATCAGGCGGGTCGGAAAGCTGCGCACTCTCGAGTGGCTTGCCGCGCCGAGCAACAACTATGGCTATGCACTCTATCATCCGGACTTCGTCCGGGCCGCAGCTACCTGGCTTGACGCCAATTGGCCGGCACTTGTGCGGTCCATCGGCAGGGTCGATGCCGTTGTGCTCCGCG
Source organism: Aestuariivirga sp. (assembly GCA_041739715.1). Classification (GTDB taxonomy): domain Bacteria; phylum Pseudomonadota; class Alphaproteobacteria; order Rhizobiales; family Aestuariivirgaceae; genus Aestuariivirga. Next base: position 1,308 of record JBGSNJ010000142.1, on the reverse strand, counting down.
ACAACCCTGAACGCATGGCGGACATCGCCAATCCGCTGACAGGCATGTTCACCAGCCGGGCCGCCAACCGCTCCTATGTTCTGAGGCTCTCGCCGGACTTCGCGTCACTCTACGGCCGGAAGCGTAATGGTGACACCCGGCGGACGGGACGCAAGAAAGAGAAGGCCCTCTCGCGGCTCGGAACGGTCGAGTTCGGCCTGCCGCAGGGACGCGAGGAAACCAGGGCCATCATCGAGACCATGTTCGCGCAGCAGCAAGGACGCCTCGCCGAGCATGGAATCCACAATGTCTTCGGCCCGGCCGAACGCGCCTTCATCCATCGCATTGCCGAACTCCAGGACGAAAGCCGGCCTGCTCTTGCACCCTATACACTCAAGCTGAACGGAAGCGTGCTGGCCGTCTACCTGGGCGGCCTCTACAAGGATACGTTCTGGGCGCTCATCTCGTCGCTGGCTGCCGGGCCGGAGCGCAAGTACTCTCCGGGAGACATCGCCCTGCGGCTGAGCATCGAGCGCTGTTGTGCGGCCGGCCTGTCGACCTACGATTTCTCGGCGGGATCGTCGCGCTACAAGCTGAGCTGGTCCGACGACATCATCCAGTTGCATGACATCATCGAGGGCACCACGTTGGCGGGCGCCGCCTATGTCGCCTGGCTTCGTGGCAGGTCCGCGGCCAAGCGTTACATCAAGGAAAGCGATACCCTGCTGCGCGCCGCATCCGGGCTTCGCCGGCTGCTCCGCGGCCAGACTCCGGTCAGGCCGATTTCAGACTGAGTTCGGCCCATGCGGCCTGGGGCGGGCCTACCAGCACGTGACATGTCGACTGGGCTCCGGCGGTCAGAACCGGCAGCAGAGACCCGACGCCTCCAGTGCTGCCAAATTCGGGAGCAACGATCACGACGTTCTGGCCTACGCGAACCAGCGATGGCAGATCGGCAACCGCCTCGCCAAGATTGATGATCACGACCTCGTAAACCTGTGCCAGCGCCGCAACCACGGATTCTGCCCGCTGCGCAATCAGTTGACGGGTCGTTGCCGACCGGTCGTTTCCATGGCGCAGGATATGCGCCGTCGACCCAAGGTCGCGGCCGATCACCTTGGTGAAGTCGACGGATCCCATCAGCAGCTCGGCGAGGCCAGGTCCGCGGATCACGCCGCAGATATCCTCGATCTGCGACCCGCCACTCGAGAGGTCCGCGATGACGACGCGCTTGCCTGAGGCTGCGAAGTGCCGCGCCACGGCGACGGACGCCGTTGCCGCTGCGATGGCTTCGCAATTCACCGCAACCAGGGCCAGCCGCACACCGCC
>JBGSNJ010000138.1:0-6608 GCA_041739715.1 Aestuariivirga sp. | reverse complement strand
TCTCGTCAATCCAATCATCAAGGCATTCTGGGAACAAGGTGGTTTGGCTGCGATCCGAGCCTTCAACAAAGCGCCCCATCCGATCCCCCGAAAATCTCCGAAGAATCATATCATGAACAGTGTTTTTACACAGCCAGGGTCGGCAGGGGAATGCGCGAATTGGCGTCATCGAAGCGGATGGCGCTCTTGGGCACGCCGACCTTCACCAACTCGTCGATCACGGCATCGGCTATGGCCTGCTCTTCGCCAGTCACGCCGTCAACGGCCAGAAAGCGCAGCAGATGAGACTCGGCGGCCTTGGCATCCAAGAGATCGGCGGTCGATGGCATGAGTGTGGTCCTCCCTTAACTTTGCAACGTTCATATCACAGCCTCCAGACAACAGGTACCCAGAACACGGCAACTGCGAAGTACAGAATCATCAGAAGGCTGCCGAGCTTCCAGTAGTCACCGAAGCGATAGCCGCCGGGGGCCATGACGATGAGGTTGGAGGTCGTGGCGACCGGCGTGAGAAAGGCGGCCGAGGCGCCGACGTTCAGCGACATGAGAACCGGCTTTGCCGAGAGGCCCATTTCCCCTGCAGCCGCGACGGCAATCGGGATGACGATCATGGCAGTCGCCGTGTTCGAAATCACCTGACCGAGCAGGGCCGTGAACAGGAACAGGCCTGCAAGCAGCAAGGCGGGACTCGCCCCGCCGATGGTTGCCACGAGAAGGTCAGCCATCTGCGCCGCAGTACCGGTCCCGTACATGGCGGTCGAAAGGGGGATCATCGAAGCCACCAGAACCACGGTGTTCAAATCGATCGCGCGGTAGGCTTGTGGTACGGTGAGGATACCAGTGGCAATCACGGCCATGGCCGCCATCAGCACACCCACCGCTGCGGGCAGAACACCGGTGGCCAGCACCAGCACCATTGCTGCCAGGATCGTCAGCATCGTCCTGGAACCGGAGCCGAGCGGCACAGCTTGCCGGCGCACCGCATCAGGCGAGTCGACCAGCAGGATTTCGGGATCGGAGGCAAGGCGATTCAGCGCCTGCCAGGTGCCCTGGAGCAGGAGGTGATCGCCGGCCTGCAAGGTTGCGCCTACCGAACCGGCGTCGTCATTCATGTTCGCGCGGCCCACATCCTCGCCATTGCGCTGTATCGCGACCACCACGAGCTGTCCGCTGCCGGTGAGGCTGCCCGGCGACATGGGCAGTCCCACGAGTTTCGAGCGCGGCTTGACCACGACTTCGGCGAGGCCTGCGTGCTTGCTGAACAGCATGTCGGCAACGGAATCATCGGCCTCCGGAACGGGATCGAGCAATTTCGCTTCCGCAAAAGCGGACAGGGTTTCCGGATCTCCGCGCAGGACAAGGACGTCGCCAGCCGCGAAGGTTCTCGGCTGCGGACCACCCGAAGAAGGTCCCGAAACCGCGATCAGGCTTATGCCAGCAGCGGAGTCGATCGAGTCGCGCGTCGCGTCCAGAAGCGGAGAGCCAGCCCGGAGGCTGAAGAGCCGGCTGCCTTCACCGACAGCATATTGCCGCGCAAGCGTGCGGGCGTGCTGTCCCAGGTCCGTCGGCAGATTGGCGGGCTGGCGATCAGGCAAGAGCCGGCGCCCCACAGTCGCCACGAGCAGCACGGTGCCGGCCAGCAGCGGAATGCCGACCCAGGCAAACTCGAAAAAAGCGAAGCCGCCGTAGCCGGCATCAGCGGCCGCATCGGACACCAAAACGTTCTTCGCCGTACCCGTCAGGGCAAGTTTCGAACCGGCGGCGGAGGCGAAGGCCAGCGGCATCAGGAACTTCGACGGGGACTGTCCCATCCTGAGCGCAAGCAGCGTTGCGACGGGGACGAGCGCGGCCACTGCACCGCCCTGACTGATCAGCGGGCTGAGCACTGCGGCAATCAGCATGGTCAGAACGGAGAGCCGGAGAAGACTGGTTCCGACGGCGCGCGACAGCCACTGCGCCACCCATGCGGTGACGCCCGTGGCCTCGAGGCCCGCAGCGACCACGAAGAGGCTGGCGATGAAGATGACGACCGTATCGCCAAAGCCCGAGAAGGACTGGTCAAGCGTCAGGATGCCGGTCATGAACAAAGTCAGCGGCACCATCAGCGCCACCAGCATCACCGGCAGGCGGCCCCAGATGAACAGCGCCACCACTGCCGCAATGATTGCAGTTATCAATTCGCTGTCGGTCAAATCAACTCCACATTGCAGCAGTGCCGAACCTGCCCCGCATTCTCGTGCAGGCAAGCACACTTGCTACACAACGGGTTCGAGAAATAGAAGCGTGAGAAAATCAGAACCGTCGCCGCATCGCGCAACGTGATCGCATCACTTCGAGGCGTCACGTGCAGGACTCAAGCGGGCCCAGCGATGGCCTATGCCTCTATACTCCGGAAGAATCCCATTGGATCAGAGTCGAAGACAGTTCAGCGCAGGTGGCAGGACCGGGCGAACTGACTGACACGACTAGTTCAATTGACACTCCTGGCGATAACGCATACGGCTTGAAATCAAGCGATACCGCGGGGGACGTGTGTGAGCGAAATCACCATCATATTGCTGATCATCGTCACGGCGGTCGTGCTGTTTGTATCAAACAAGCTGCCGGTGGTCGTCGTAGCCATGGCCGTCGGCCTTTCGCTCTGGGCCACAGGCATCCTGTCGCTGCCGGATGCGCTTGCCGGTTATGGCGATCCGGCGGTGATGTTCATCGCGACGCTCTTCGTGGTTTCGGCGGCACTGGAGAAGACCGGCGTGACCGCATGGGCGGGCCAGCTCCTGATCGAGAAGGCGGGCGAGGACAGCCGCACACGCCTCCTCGTCCTCATGATGTCGCTGGGTGCGCTGCTGACCGCCATCATCAGTCTCAACGGTGCCATTGCGGCCCTCCTGCCAGTGGTGGTCGTCATCGCCGTGAGGCTGAAGCGCCACGCCTCGCAGCTGCTCATGCCATTGGTGTTTGCGGCGCATGCGGGTTCACTGCTCGCGCTCACCGGCTCGCCGGTCAACGTGCTGGTATCGGAAGCTGCACAGGATTCCGGTTTCGCCGGCTTCAGCTTCTTCGAGTTCGCCCTCGTCGGCATTCCGCTGGTCGTCGGCAGCATGGCCATCATCGTGCTGTTCGGCGAAAAGCTCCTGCCCTTCCGCAATGGCGAATCCATGCCTGCGGATTTCAGCCGCCATGCCCAGACCCTAGTGGAGCAATATGGCCTGTCGAGCGGCGTGTTCCGCCTGCGGGTCAAGGCATCGTCACCCCTGGTGGGCAGGGGACGCGGCGATGTTGCCGATACGAGGACGCAGCATGGTCTCGAGTTCGTCGCCGTGCAGGACGGCAAGACGGGGATGCCGCTCAAGCGCGACACGATTTCCGAAGGCGATTATCTGATCCTCAAGGGCGCTGCGGATGCCGCCGCGCGGCTGTCCGCCGACCTTCATCTGGCGCTCCGCGAGGAAGCCGATACCGGCGAAGGTGGGGATACACTGTTCAATCGAAGCTCAGGACTGGCCGAAGTGGTGATCCCACCGCGATCCGGACTGATCGGCACCACCGCCTTCCCCGGCATGGTGACGGAGAGCGGCGATCTCATCGTTCTTGCCATCTCCCGCGCGGATGTGACGCTCGATGCGGCGAAGACGGAACTCCAGGTCGGCGACACGCTGCTCCTGCAGGGCACATGGAAGGCGCTGGACGAGCGCCTCACCGATCCCGACGTGCTGGTCGTGAATTCGCCGGACCTTGTCCGCCGCCAGGCCGTTCCCATGGGACCCGGCGCCACGCCGGCCGTCGTCATCCTGCTGGCCATGGTTGTGCTGCTGGCCACCGGACTTGTGCCCACTGCGGTGGCCGGAATGCTGGCCGCTGGTGCCGTGGTGCTGTCCGGCATCTTGACCGTCGAGCACGCCTACCGCGCCATCAACTGGACCACCGTGATCATGGTAGCAGCCATGATGCCGCTGTCGACGGCGATGGAGAAAACCGGCGCGGCGCAGCTGATGGCAGAGCAACTCGTGGCGGCCGTGGGCGACCTCGGTCCCTATGCGCTGCTGGGCGGACTCTTCGTGCTGACGGCCGTGCTCGGCCAGCTCATCTCAAATACCGCCACCGCGCTGATCGTCATCCCGATCGGCGTCGCGGCGGCCAAGGTGCTTGGCATGTCGCCGGAACCGGTGCTGATGTCGACGGCGGTGGCTGCCGCAGCGTCCTTCCTGACGCCGATCGCCACGCCGACGAACCTGATGGTCATGGGACCCGGCGGCTATGCCTTCGGCGACTACTGGAAGCTCGGCCTGCCGCTGATGATCTGGTTCTTCGTGGTGGCAACCTTCTACGTTCCGCTCGTGTGGAGATTTTGAGATGAGTTGGCCGAGATGGCGTTCCGATGGGCTGCTGAGCATGAACCGTTCAATCCTCGCGAGCCGGGCACCGCGCCAGCCCCGCAACAGTGATTGGCAGCTGAACACACCAGGGAGACGTGCATGAGCAAGGCCAAAGACAGCGCCAAGGTCGATCCCAAGCCAGCCACAGGCTTCCTCGCCACCGTCGAGCGCGTCGGCAACATGGTGCCGCATCCCGCCATCATCTTCTTCCTGCTGATCGCGATCGTCATCACGTTCTCGGTGGTCTTCGGCCTTGCGGGCACGACCGTGACCTACGAGGCCTATGATTCGGCGATCGGCGATATCGTCGAGCAGACGACATCGGTGCGAAGCCTGCTGTCGCCCGACGGCATCAGGTTCATGCTGACGTCGCCGGTCGCGAACTTCCTCGGCTTCACCGGCGTTGGCGTGATTCTCGTCGCCATGATCGGCGTTGGACTCGCTGAAGAATCGGGAATGATCGCGACACTGGTGCGCAAGCTGGTGGCGATCGCGCCGCGCTCGATCTTCACCTTCATGATCGTCATGGTGGGCGTGCTGTCGTCCATCGCAGCGGATGCAGGCTATCTCGTGCTGGTCCCCCTGGCGGCAGCGGCGTTTCACAGCATGGGCCGGCATCCTCTTGCCGGACTTGCGGCCGGTTTCTCCGGCGTGGCCGCGGTGTTCCTCGTGAACGTCTTCGTGACACCGACGGACGCGCTGCTCGTCGAAGTGACCAACGACGCGATCCGGTCGGTGAACCCGGACGCCCAGATCAACGTCGTCGGCAACCTGTTCTTCATGATCGCGTCCTCGATCCTCATGGGAATCATCTGCACCGTGCTGACCGAACGCTTCGTCGAACCTCGCCTTGGCCCCTATACAGGCGGGGTTCCGGTCGAGGCCACCGAAGGCCTTTCGGGCAGCGAACAGCGCGGACTGAAATATGCCGGGCGGGCCCTTCTCGGCTTCGTCGTGGTGATCGGCCTCCTGACCGCGCCTCCCATTCCCTGGGGCATCCTGCGCAATCAGGAAACCGGCGGGATCATGGCCGGCTCGCCCTTCATGAGCGGACTGATCATCCTGATCAGCCTTCTGTTCCTCGTCACCGGCTACGCCTATGGCAAGGGCGCCGGGACCATCGCAAACGTGACGGCTGCCATCGGCCTTGTCGTCAAGACCTGGGGCAACCTCGCGGGCATGATCTTCCTGCTCTTCGTGATCGCGAATTTCATCGCCTTCTTCAACTGGACGAATCTGGCGACGGTGATGGCGGTCAACCTGGCCGACTTCCTGCAGAACGTGCCGATCGGCGCCACCGGATACATCATCCTGTTTGTCATCGTCGTAGCCTTGATCGACATCATCCTCACCGGCGCACTTGCCAAATGGGCGATTCTCGCACCCGTCTTCATCCCATTGTTCATGCGGCTTGGCGGTGACCCGAATCTGGTGCTCGCAGCCTACCGGGTCGGCGACAGCCCGATGAACGTGATCACGCCGCTCAACGTCTACCTCGCGGTGATGGTCGGCTTTGCGCAGAAATACGTGAAGGATGCCGGCATCGGCACGATCGTGGCGCTGATGCTCCCTTACACCGTCGTACTTCTGGTTCTGTGGACGCTCCTGCTGATCGTCTGGAACGCCGTCGGTCTTCCGCTCGGACCGAGCTGAGGGCCGCATGGTCGCCCGGCCGGCGGTCACCGTGCGATCCCCGCTCGAGTCGCTCCGGCCGCTCACGCCGGCCGAAGAGCGGATCATCGCCGATCTCGCGGTTGGCGAGTTCGACCGGCTCGGGGACGGACGTCGTCCGGAGTCGGACGATCGATCCCGCGAGGTTCGGGCCTCCTTTCTGCGATTCCTGATCCTGGGCGGCGACGAACGTCACCGGCCTCACGAAAAGGGCGTGCGGGTGTCCGGCGGCTGGATCTCCGGCCTGCTCGATCTCGAGGGCGCGCGCATTCCCCGCGACATCGGCTTGACAGATTGCCGCTTCGATGCCGTTCCGGTCCTGCGCTACGCCGTGATCGACAATCTCTTCCTTGACGGTTCCGCCCTTCCCGGCCTCGATGCCGAACGGCTGGAGGCGCGCGGCGGCGTGTCGCTGAAGGGTGCCGCGGTCAGTGGCGAGCTCCGCCTGTCGGGCAGCCGCCTCGATGGGAACCTGAGCCTCGATGGAGCGTCGGTCTCCTGTCCGGGGCGCGCTGCGCTCACGGCGGACGGCATCGCGCTTCGTTCGGTGGAACTGCGCGGT
>JBGSNJ010000507.1:0-5493 GCA_041739715.1 Aestuariivirga sp. | reverse complement strand
AGCGGGAACCCAGCCTGCCCGGCCGGGGCAATGGCATGCCGTCCATGCCGACTGCTGGCGGAAATGCGCTGAAACCGATGATGCGGGCCGACATACAGCCGCGCCAGGTGGCCCTGCCCGAACCGCAGCCGGTGCGCCTGGTCGACCTGTCCAAGGGCGGCCGCGTCACCATCCTCCACCTCACCGAAAAGACCTGCAAATGGCCGATCGGCGATCCGGGGGCGGAAGACTTCTGCTTCTGCGGCCACAATCCGCGCGATGGCTCGCCCTATTGCGAGTATCATGCGCGGCTGGCCTATCAGCCGCTGCAGGACCGCCGCAACCGGAAGGTCTCTTTCGGCTGATCCGCCTTCAGTGGCGGCCGAAACGCTCGTCGAAGGCGTAGCCCATGCCGCGCACGGTGCGGATGGGATCCATCTCGCGGCCACGGCTTAGTGACTTGCGCAAACGCCCGACGTGCACATCGACGGTGCGTTCGTCGACATAGACGTCATGGCCCCAGACCGTGTCCAGTAGCTGGGCCCGCGAGTAGACGCGGCCCGGGTTCTGCATCAGGTGTTCGAGCAGGCGGAACTCGGTGGGCGAGAGGTTGATGTCGCGCGTGGTGCGGATCACCCGCCGCGTGCGGCGGTCGAGCGTGATGTCGCCCGCCTTGATCTGGTCGGCAACCGCGTCGGGATTGACCCGGCGCAGGATGGTGCGGATGCGGGCCAGCAGTTCCGGCACCGAAAAGGGCTTGACCATGTAGTCGTCGGCGCCGGTGGCAAGGCCACGGACGCGTTCCGCCTCCTCGCTGCGCGCCGTCAACATGATGATCGGAATGTCGCGGGTTTCGGGCTTGGTGCGCAGCATGCGGCAGACCTCGATGCCGCTGATGCCGGGCAGCATCCAGTCGAGCAGGATGAGATCCGGCCGCTCTTCGCTGACCAGCCGGGGCACCTCCTCGCCCTGGGCCGTGTGGCGGGCGCGATAGCCTTCGGATTCCAGATTGTAGCTAAGAAGGATCTGGATGGGCTCCTCATCCTCGACAACAAGGATCGATGCGCTCATGGGGTCAATCGTCTGCGTTGGGATTGTGCATTGACAAGGTACTGGTCGTATCGCGCTTCGGGCGGCTTTCGATCAACGTCTTGCCATGGACCTGATAGAAGATGTTCTCGGCGATGTTCGTCGCGTGATCGCCAATCCGCTCCATGTTCTTGGCACCGAAGAGAAGGTGCGTGCACAGGCTGATGTTGCGCGGATCCTCCATCATATAGGTCAGCAATTCGCGGAAGATCGAGTTGTAGAGCGAATCCAGTTCTTCATCCGAACGCCATACTTCAAGCGCCTTCTCGGCATCCGAGCGGGCATAGGCGTCGAGAATGTCCTTCAGCTCCGACTGGGCGAGGCGGCCCATGCGGGTGACGCCCGTCATCAGCTTGCGCGGCAAGGCCTCGGAAATGGCATGGGCGCGCTTGGCGGTGTTCTTGGCGAGATCGCCGATCCGTTCAAGGTCGGAGGCGACACGAATGGCCACCATGATTTCCCGCAGATCGCGGGCCATGGGCTGACGCTTGGCGATGGTGGTGATTGCGCGCTCTTCGATCTGCCGCTCCAGCATGTCGATCCGTTCGTCATTCTGGATCACCCGGTCGGCCAGCGTGGTGTCGCGGCGCGACAGGGCGTCGATGGCATCGTCAAGTTGCTGTTCGGCGAGGCCGCCCATCTGGGCCAGGAGCATCTTCAACGCTTCGAGGTCCGCGTCGAATGACTTCACGGTATGATCGGACATGAGTAATCTCCTGTACCTCAGCCAAAGCGGCCGGTGATGTAGTCCTGGGTCCGCTTGTCTTGCGGGGCGGTAAACATCTCGTCGGTGTCGCCGAACTCGACAAGGGTTCCGAGATGGAAGAAGGCTGTCAGCTGCGACACGCGGGCCGCCTGCTGCATGGAATGCGTGACGATGACGATGCAATAGTTCTTCTTCAGTTCGTCAATGAGCTCTTCGACCTTGGCCGTTGCGATCGGGTCGAGCGCCGAGCACGGTTCGTCCATCAGGATAACTTCGGGGTTGACCGCAATGGCCCGGGCGATGCAAAGGCGCTGCTGCTGCCCGCCGGAAAGCCCCGTGCCCGTCTGGTCAAGTCGGTCCTTGACTTCGTCCCACAACGCCGCCCGCCTCAGGCTCTTCTCGACAATGCCGTCGAGCTCGGCCTTGGACCCCGCTGTGCCGTGAATGCGAGGTCCATAGGCAACGTTTTCGTAGATCGACTTGGGAAAGGGGTTCGGTTTCTGGAACACCATGCCGATGCGGGCCCTGAGTTGCACCACATCAAGGCTGGCGTCATAGATGCTGTCGCCGTCGAGCAGAATGTCGCCCGTCATGCGGCACGAAGGAATCGTGTCGTTCATGCGATTGATTGCCCGCAGGAATGTCGACTTGCCGCAACCCGAAGGTCCAATGAAAGCCGACACGGCGCAGTCAGGTATCGCGATCGACAGGTTCTTGATGGCATGCTTTTCGCCATAATAGATGTTTACGTCCTTCGCATCGATCCGGACCGGACGTTCCGCCATGATGCGAGGGCTTTGTGGTGTCACCACGGATTGGAATGCCATGTCCATTGCTCTTGTCCTCGTGTTTACCAGCGGCGTTCGAACTTCTTGCGGAGATAGATCGCAAAGGCGTTCAAGATCAACATGATCAGCAGCAGGACCACGATGGCTGCGGCTGTTCGGGCTTCAAATGCCTTTTCCGGCAGGTCGGACCACAGGTAGATCTGAACCGGAAGCACCGTGGCCGTATCGAGAAAGCCCGTCGGGATATCGACGATGAATGCCACCATGCCGATCAGGAGGAGCGGAGCCGTTTCACCGATCGCGCTTGCGACCGCCAGAATCGTGCCAGTCATGATTCCCGGCATGGCAAGCGGCAAGACATGATGGAAGACCGCCTGCTGCTTCGAAGCGCCAACTCCAAGTGCGGCCTCGCGAATGGAGGGAGGAACAGCACGGACGGCCGCACGCGCGGCAATGATGATCGTTGGAAGGCTCATCAAGGCAATGACGAGTCCACCGACCAACGGCACTGACCGCGGCATTCCGAAGAAGCCAAGAAAGACTGCAAGACCCAGAAGACCGAAAATGATGGATGGGACAGCAGCCAGGTTGTTGATGTTCACCTCGATAATCTCGGTCAACCTGTTCTTCGGAGCGAACTCTTCCAGATAGATGGCGGCTGCGACTCCAACCGGGAGCGACAAGGCCACGGTGACGAAGACGACCATCAGCGATCCCATTATGGATCCCAGAATACCGGCTTGCTCGGCTTCACGCGAGTCGCCGTTGAGAAAGAAGTTCCAGGCGATCTCGCGCTTCATGATGCCCTTCTCACGAAGCATCTCAAGCCAGACGGCCTCCCGGTCGCCGATCTTGCGGGTGTCCTGGGCTGCATCGAATGTCAGCAGCTGCCAGTTCCCTTCAGCGACTTCGGCCGTGCTCCCTGGTGCCACGATCACCTCGGCGGGAGACGCGTTGCCCTCTGGCGCGACCTTGAACGCACCTCCATCTGCCAACACGATCTGCCCCGGATTAAGGCCCTGGCCCGACAGGAAGATGTTCTCCCCGTCGGATCTGATCTGCAGCGGGCCCTTCCCGTCTGACCGCTCGACACCCGTTGAAAGTCCCTTGAGAAAGAGATCTGCGTCATCGGAAAGCAGAAGGGGGACAGTCACGTCCTTTCCGATCAGCGATGGATCGGCAATGACGCGGCGGCGGAGTTCGCTGCCGGCGGCATTGGAAAGCAGGCTCGTGAGAAGACGGCGATCGGCGCGCGACTGCACGGAGGGGAACAGATCGCGCCAGGCATCCTTCACGATGCCTTCAAAATCGCCGGCCGCCGGATTGGAGGCCTCGACTTTCGATGGGTCGACCATCACGTTCAGCACGGCGTGATACTGGGTGAATGCCGGCAAGGACCGCCACACGATGTCGGCCAGGAGTACGGCGAGAAAGACCGTGGTGAGACTCAGCGCGAACACGCCATACATGCGGAAGCGCTTCTCGGACGCATAGCGGCGCGCGATCAGGCCGCCATCGGATTTCTTGGAGAGCTCAGTCATATTGTTCCTTGTACTTCTGGACCAACCGGAGCGCGATGAAGTTGAGGATCAAGGTGAAGATGAACAGCACGAAGCCCAGTGCAAAGGCGGCAAGCGTCTTGGCCGAGTCAAACTCGTGATCACCGACCAGCAGCATCGCGATCTGCACCGTCATGGTGGTCACCGAACTCAAGGGGTTGGCGGTCAGATTGGCGGCGAGGCCCGCCGCCATGACGACGATCATTGTTTCGCCAAGGGCCCTCGACACGGCCAGAATGAACGCCGACACGATGCCTGGCAGCGCGGCCGGCAGGATCACGCGCTTGATCGTCTCGGACTTGGTGGCCCCCATCGCATAAGAGCCATCGCGCAGGCTCTGGGGCACCGCGTTGATGACGTCGTCGCTCAGGGACGAGATGACGGGGATCAGCATCATCCCGATCACCAGACCGGCCGCAAGCGCGGATTCCGATGACACCGCGAGGCCCATGAATTCGCCCGAGTTCCGCACGAAAGGCGCCACTGACAGGGCCGCGAAGAAGCCGAGAACGACGGTCGGTATGCCGGTGAGCATTTCCAGGACCGGCTTGAAGATGGCCCGGGTGGTGGGCGTCGCATATTCTGCCATGTAGATCGCAGACAGGAGGCCCAGCGGCCCCGCCACGCAAATGGCGATCAGCGTGATGAGCAGCGTGCCTGCAAGAAGCGGGATGAAGCCAAAAACCGGCGGCGTCCCCGTGGGTGCCCAGCGGAGGCCGGTGAAGAACTCGAACACCGACACTTCCTTGAAGAACCTGCCCGTCTCGAACAGGACCGACAGGACGATTCCGATGGTCGTCAGAATTGCAACTGCCGAGCACGCCACCAGCAAACCAAGAGTGATTCGCTCGAAAAGGTTGCGGGCGCGGAAGTCTGGAGAGATCTTGGTGAAGAATGCGTAGGCGGATGCCGCGGCGGCGGCGAGCGCCGCCCAGGGCGCGATGGCCGGCATGGCCGAGGCGAGTGCCGCGTAGACAAACAGGCCGACGAGAAGCGCGGCGGTTCCCAAAAGCAGGCCATGATAATTCGGGAGGGAATGCAGCAGAGTCGTGCCATTCCGCATTCCGGCGGCGCGCTGCCGTCCGGCGTAATACGTGCCCAGCACAAGAAGACAGAGCAGAAGGAAGAAGATCATGTTCACGGCCCTGCCTCCTGTTCCTGCCGTCTTGTCAGCTTGCGGCAGCGATCGATAAGAGAACGCGGGGCGGGCCGGTACATCCGCGGCGGCCGCCCCTTGCTGTCCGGCTCTGTGGAGCCGGACAGCCCTTGGGGGTAAAGCTTACTTGACCTGGTCCGCGGTCAGAACCGTCATGGCGCGTGCCGATTCACGGACCTTGTCGCCTTCCTCGCCCGGAAGGGGGATCAAGCCCTT
>JBGSNJ010000474.1:0-1773 GCA_041739715.1 Aestuariivirga sp. | reverse complement strand
GCCGCCTGGAAGTTCGACAACAAGACAGTGACCGACATGGACATGGCCATGGCCAAGCTGAAGGCCACCGAGATGCTGGCTTTCGTGGCCGACGAGGCGATCCAGATCCATGGCGGCATGGGGCTGATGTCGGACCTGCCGCTGGAGCGCATCTGGCGCGACGCACGCGTCGAGCGCATCTGGGAGGGCACCTCCGAGATCCAGCGCCACATCATCTCCCGCGCCCTGCTGCGTCCGCTGGGAGGATGATCATGGTGAACGGACCCCCTCCGGCGCTTCGCGCCACCTCCCCCGCTTCGCGGAGGAGGATGAAGGTCGTGGATCCCTCTCCGCGCAGCGGGGAGGGTGCCGCGCGCCAGCGCGGCGGGTGGGGTCTGTCATGACCGCATCGCGTTCCCTCTCCCGCCTGCTCCACCCCGCCTCCATCGCCTTCATCGGCGGCAGTGAATGCGACGTTGCCATCGGGCGCACCCGTGCCATGGGCTACACGGGCAGGATCTACGCCATCCATCCCAAGCGCGAGCAGCTGGGCGGCGTGCCGACGCTGAAGTCCGTGGACGATATCGACGGACCGATCGATGCCGCCTTCATCGCGGTGAAACGCGAGCCCACCATCGAGATCGTCCGGCAGCTGCGCGCCAAGGGATGCGGCGGCGCCGTGATCTATGCCTCGGGCTTCGCCGAGACAGGCGACGCGCAACTGCAGGAGGCCATGCTCGAGGCGGCGGACGGCATGCCGCTCATAGGCCCCAACTGCTACGGCTTCGTGAGCGCCCTCGACAGCGCAGCACTCTGGCCCGACGAGCACGGACTCGATCCCATCGCCAGCGGCGTGGCCATCATAACCCAGTCCGGCAATATCGCCTGCAACTTCGCCATGACGCGGCGCGCCCTGCCCGTTGCGGGTCTATATGCCATCGGCAACCAGGCCGACGTCGACATGGCCCAGATGGTCGAGGCCCTGGCCCAGGACCCGCGCATCACCGCCATCGGCCTGCACATCGAGGGCCTGCCCGACGTCGCCGGCTTCGCCCGCGCCGCCATGATCGCCCGCGACCAGCGCAAGCCCATTATCGCGCTGAAGACCGGCCGCTCCGAACAGGGTGCCAAGGTGGCCATGAGCCACACTTCCTCGCTCGCCGGCGCCGACACGCTCTACGACGCGCTCTTCGACCGCTATGGCATCGCCCGCATGACCTCGGTCTCGGCCTTCGTCGAGACGCTGAAGTTCCTGCATCACGGCGGTGCCATCCGCGACAGCCGGCTCGTGTCGATGAGCTGCTCTGGTGGCGAGGCCGCACTGGTGGCCGACATGGCCATCGAGAAGAAGGTCTCCTTCCCGCCCTTCGACACCTGCACCAGGCCCAAGGTGGCGGCGACGCTCAACGAGTTCGTCACCATCGACAATCCGCTCGACTATCACACCTTCATCTGGAACCAGGAAGACAAGCTCACCGCTACCTTCTCGGCCGTGCTGGGCGGTGGCTATGACGTGGCGATGCTCATCCTCGACGTGCCGACGCATCCGAAGATGAAGCCCGATACCTGGATGGTAACCGCCCGCGCGCTGATGAACGCGGCGGACGCCACCAAGGCGCGCGCCGCCATGGTGGCAAGCCTTGCCGAGGGCATGCCGCTCGATCTGGCGGCGCAGCTCTCGGCCCATGGCGTTGCTCCGTTGATCGGGCTTGACGATGCGCTCACCGCCTTCGAGGCAGCCGCCTTCATCGGCCGCAACTGGGCACGGCGCGATGCGCCCGTCGCCATGTCGAA
>JBGSNJ010000128.1:0-2954 GCA_041739715.1 Aestuariivirga sp. | reverse complement strand
GGAGGAGGGCGTGGTGCTGGTGCCGCAGCAGGGCGGCGTGCCAATGCAGCAGGTTCCGCAGGATGGCGGGGGTGGCGGGTTGACGCCGCAGGGCGGCGGCCTCTATTGAGCGCCATCAACGCCTGAAGAGACGGATTCCATGCGCGCCGAGATAGCGACCCTGGTCGACGAAATGAAGCAGTCCATCGGACTGCTGAGGAGGCATCTTTGACTGGGATACCGCCCAGAAGCGCCTCGCGGAACTGAACGCGAAGGCCGAAGATCCGTCGATCTGGAACGATCCCCAGAAGGCGCAGGACGTGATGCGCAAGCGCCAGGACCTGGACAATCGCATCCGCACCGTGCTGTCGCTGGAGCAGGCGATCGCCGACAACAGCGAACTCATCGAGCTTGGCGAGATGGAAGGCGATCCCGGCATCGTCGGCGAGGCGGAGAAGGCGCTGCTGGCCCTGAAGCCGCAGGTGGCGGAGCACGAGATCGAGACGCTGCTGTCCGGCGAGGCCGATGGCAATGACTGTTATGTTCAGATCAATGCCGGCGCCGGCGGGACGGAGAGCCAGGACTGGGCCTCCATGCTGATGCGCATGTACATGCGCTATGCCAACAAGGCCGGATGGAAGTCGGAAGTGCTGGACGAGCATGCGGGCGAAGAAGCTGGCATCAAGTCCTGCACCCTGCAGATCAAGGGCCACAATGCCTACGGCAAGCTCAAGACCGAATCGGGCGTTCACCGCCTCGTGCGCATCTCGCCCTATGACTCGAACGCCAGGCGGCATACCTCCTTCGCGTCCGTCTGGGTCTACCCGGTGATCGACGACAGCATCACCGTTGAAGTGGTGGAAAGCGACCTCAAGATCGATACCTACCGGGCCAGCGGCGCCGGCGGCCAGCACGTCAACACCACCGACTCGGCGGTGCGCATCACTCACGTGCCGACGGGCATCATCGTGGCCTGCCAGGCCGAGCGTTCCCAGCACAAGAACCGTGCCACCGCCATGAATATGCTGAAGGCGCGGCTCTACGAAATGGAACTGCAGAAGCAGCAGGAAAAGATCGACGCGGCAAACGCCAAAAAGACCGAGATTGGCTGGGGGCACCAGATCCGGTCCTATGTGCTACAGCCATATCAGCTGGTGAAGGACCTCCGTACCGGGCACACCAGCACAAGCCCGGACGACGTGCTCGATGGCGAAGTCGAGGACTTCATCCAGGCCTCGCTGGCGCACAAGGTGAAGGGCGGCGGCGACCAGCCGATCGAGGACATCGACTGATCAGGCGCGCTTGCGCCCGGTCACCATGGCCTTGACGAGATTCTCGCCGTGCTGCCAGCTTGCGGCGATCACGCCGAGCACATGCAGGGCGATGAGCGCGAGGGTGCCATAGGCGAGAGCCTCATGCAGTTCCTCGATCCACTCGCTTCCCCACAGCGCATCGGTTGTCATGGCCCAGCCGCTTGCGGCGGTCGTGGTGACAGCCAGCATCAGTCCCAGCACCATCATGGCGCCCGCCGGATTGTGACCGATATAGCGGCGGGGATGGCCCCTGACGATCTCGATCACATAGTTGAGTGTTGCAACAGGGCTGGTCACAAAGTCACGAAAGCGGGCGTGGCGCGGTCCGATCAGTCCCCAGAGAATCCGGACGGCAATCAACCCAAGGATTGCGTAGCCGACGGCGTTGTGAGTGAAGGTGCCTGGCTCGAAGAGGAACTCATATGCCATGGCGCCGACCAGCGACCAATGGAACAGGCGCACCAGCGGATCCCAGACCCGGATGGTTGCGGGCCGCATCGCGCGGCCCGCCTCCATCATGCTGACCCGGGACGGCATTACTTGGTCAGCACGAGTTCCGCTGTCACGGGATCGAAGTAGGCTTCGACGCGCTTGCCGTCCTTCATGCCCTTCACTTCCCAGCAACCATCCTCTTCCTGAACCTTGCGGACCTCATAGCTCATCGCCGTAACCTTGGCGGTAATGGCGTCCTTGGACATCCACTCGGTCGCATCGTGAGCCTTGCAGATCTCGCTGGCCTGGGCAGCGCCGGCGCAGGAGAGGACGGCGAAGGCGAGGGTCGAAAGCATTGCGAACTTGCGCATGATATCTCCAATTGTCTGGCGCTGATCAATCAGCGCGGGGGAAATCTGCGCCGCTTTGGGTGATGGCAGGCTGACACCCTCCGTCAGCGTCGTATCAGCGGCCCGTCGTGCCCATGGCAAATGCATGGCACACCCTTGAAGGGCAAGACTTGTGGAGGGCGGCGGGATTGGGCAGTCTCTGCCCGGAGGGACCCCCGGCCATGCTCAACCTTGATCCGCAAATCTATGTCGACCCCGCTGTCCTGCCGCGCGAGCGGAACACGATCTTCGCGCGGACATGGCAATTGCTCGGTCCCGCCAGCCAGGTGAAAGAGCGCGGGCAATATGTCTCGGCCGACATTGCCGGCATCAAGGTCTTCGCAATCCGCGGGCGAGACGGCAGCTTACGGGCCTTCAGGAACGTGTGCCGCCACCGTGGCGCCCACCTTCTTCCCGAGGGCGAGGGGCGCTGCGCCACGATCCGCTGCCCCTACCATCAGTGGGTCTTTGCCGATGACGGTCATCTGGTGAATGCGCCATGGTTCGGCGAGGATCCGGACTTCGATCCGTCCCAATGGCCGCTCGAATCCATCCAGGTGGATGTCTGGCGTGGTCTGCTTTTCGTTTCCGTGGATCCGCAGGAAGACCTGGTCACCCAGCTGGGTGAACTTGTGGCGGAACTTGCCGATGAGCCCATCGAGTCCTATCACGCGGTGAAGAGCGACCGCGTTGTCTTCGATGCCAATTGGAAGATCTACACCGACAATTTCGTCGAGGGTTATCACATCCCCGGCGTGCATCCGAACTTCTTTGCGGCGATCGACTTCGAACAGTTCAAGACCACCGCTCACAAGGGTTTCATCCGCATGACGGCCCCGCC
>JBGSNJ010000425.1:0-3238 GCA_041739715.1 Aestuariivirga sp. | reverse complement strand
CCCAGGCGATGCGGGCGCCCAGCAGCTTGGCCATGCCGGCCTCGAGATCGCAGCGCCGCCCGGCATCCTTCTCGCGCGCCGAGAAGAGCGTGAGCAGGCGTGCGGCCATCACCTCGGCCGCCATCAGCGCCAGCTTGTCGGCGATACGCGGGAAGGCGATGATGGGCTGGCCGAATTGACTGCGGTCCTTGGCGTATTTGAGACCGAGGTCGAGCGCATTCTGCGCCACGCCGACCGCGCGTGCCGCGGTCTGGATGCGCGCCGCCTCGAAGGTCTGCATCAGCTGCTTGAAGCCCTGGCCTTCGATGCCGCCCAGCAGGTTTTCCGCCTTTACCTCGAAATCCTCGAAGCGGATCTCGTATTCCTTCATGCCACGATAGCCCAGCACCTCGATCTCGCCGCCCGACATGCCCTTGGCGGGGAAGGGATCGGCATCGGTTCCCCGCGGCTTTTCGGCCAGGAACATGGACAGGCCGCGATAACCGGCCTCGTCGGGATCGGTGCGCACCAGCAGCGTCATCACATCGGCGCGCACCGGGTGCGTGATCCAGGTCTTGTTGCCGGTGACCTTGTAGACCTCGCCATGACGCACCGCGCGCGTCCGCAGGGAGCCGAGGTCGGAGCCGGTATTGGGCTCGGTGAAGACAGCGGTCGGCAGGATCTCGCCGCTTCCGATCCGGGGCAGCCACTTCGCCTTCTGCTCCTCAGTGCCGCCACAGAGGATCAGTTCGCAGGCGATCTCGGCCCGGGTACCGAGCGAGCCCACCGCGATCCAGCCGCGCGACAACTCCTCGGACACCACGCACATGGACTCCTTCGACAGGCCCAATCCCCCGAACTCCTCCGGCAGGGTCAGGGAGAAGACTCCGAGCTCGGCCAGTTCCTGCACGATCTCCAAGGGCACATAGGCATTGCGGCGGTGCCAGTCATGGGCATGCGGCGCCACCTTGTCCTGCACGAAGCGGCGCATGGTCTGGGCGATATCCGCCAGCGTGTCGTCCAGTCCGCTATCACCGAACTGCCCGTCGGCGATCCGTTCGGTCAGCCAGGCGCGGGCTTCGGCGGTATTGCCGCGCTGGGCCAGCACGCAGTCATGCAGGGGTGCCGCATCGCTGCGGCTGAGCCCGAGGTCCTGGAGCCGGGCAAACTCGCCCTGATTCATCGGAATTCCGCCGGCCATCTGGTTCAGATACTCGCCCGCAGCAATCTGGGCTGTGAGCTGTTCGGTCTCCCCGAAGCGCCCGGAAGCGGTGAGACGTTCGGCATATTGTGCCAGCTCGCGCAGGACGGCGGCATAGGTGGCGAGCCAAGCCAGTCCATGGGCCGCATGCTGTTCGCGATCGAGGATCTTGCCCGAGATCTTGCCGCCCGGCATGACGCGCGCCGCGACATGCGCACGGGCCTTGGCGAGAACGAGGTCCGCCGCCCTCGAGGCCTGGATCAGGTGGTCGACCAGATGGCTGACCACAGCACCTGCCGGATGTCCGCTTTCGACTGCTGCCATGTGCAGGTCCTCCCTCGCCGGAACGTCTACGTTGGTCCTAGCCCAGCGGTTTTTGCGCTGCAATAATCCCTGTGGTCAAGCCCGCCGCATTTGGGCCGGATTCTTGAAGCATCTGGCAAGCATGGATTTCGTGGCAACGAGGGGATAGGATCAAAACATGATTCTTTCACGTCAGTTTGGCGCAGCAGCACTCCTGGTCATGACATTCGGCGCAGGCACGGCCCTCGCCCAGGGAACCGACCCCGAGCTTCTGGGCGAGTTCTCGGACTGGGCGGCCTATACCTACAAGGCCAAGGACACCAAGGTCTGCTACGTCTCGTCCCGGCCCAAGTCCAGCGAGCCGAAGAACGCCAAGCGCGACCCCGCCTTCCTGCTGGTGACCCACATGCCGGGCCGCAAGGTGCGCGGCGAGGTCTCCACCATCATCGGCTATCCCTTCAAGAAGGAATCGATTGCCAAGCTGACGGTGGACGAGGCCAGCTTCGAGCTCTTCACCAATGCCGATGGCGCCTGGGCCGACAAGCCGGAGACCGAGAAGAAGATCGTCTCGGCGATGAAGAACGGCAAGATGCTGAAGATTTCCGGCACCTCCTGGCGCGGCACGGCCACCACCGACACCTACTCGCTCGAAGGCATCTCCGCCGCCCTTGCCAAGATCGACGACGCCTGCAAATAGGCCAGGCTGTTTCCCGGCGCCATCCTGTGCTATGCGCCGCGCATGACGACCATTCTCAATACCCTCGAAGCGCCGCCGCGCTATATCCCGAACGACCCGCGGCCCACCCTGATCGGCCTGACCCGCAGCGGACTGGCCGAGGCCCTGGGCCTTGCCGGCGTCCCCGAGAAGCAGCGGCGCATGCGGGCCGGGCAGATCTGGCACTGGATTTACCATCGCGGCGTGCAGGACTTTGCCGAAATGACCAACATATCGCGCGACCTGCGCGAACGTCTCCAGGAGGCCTTCGTCATCGGCCGCCCCGAGATCGTGACCGAGCAGGTCTCGAATGACGGAACCCGCAAGTGGCTCCTGCGCCTGGCGCCCGATGAGCGCGGCGCCCGCCACGAGATCGAGATGGTCTATATTCCGGAAGAGGACCGTGGCACGCTTTGCATCTCCTCGCAGGTGGGCTGCACCCTGACCTGCACCTTCTGCCACACCGGAACCCAGAAGCTGGTGCGCAACCTGAGCGCCGGCGAGATCGTGGCCCAGGTCATGACGGCGCGCGACCGCATCCGCGACTGGCCCGGCGACGTCGAGGTCAATCCGTCTCCGCCGCTGGGCGGCCGCTTCATCACCAACATCGTGCTCATGGGCATGGGCGAGCCGCTCTACAATTTCGACAACGTGAAGGACGCCATGGAGATTGTCTCCGACGGCGAAGGCATCTCGCTGTCCAAGCGCCGCATAACGCTCTCGACCTCGGGCGTCGTGCCGGAGATCCCGCGGGCCGGCGAAGAGATCGGCACCATGCTGGCCATCTCGCTGCACGGCACCACCGACGAGATCCGCGACAAGCTGGTTCCGCTCAACAGGAAGTATCCGATCAAGGAGCTGCTGCAGGCCTGCCGCAACTATCCGGGCCTGTCGAACGCCCGGCGCATCACCTTCGAATATGTGATGCTGAAGGGCGTCAACGACACGCTGGCCGACGCCAAGCGGCTGGTGCAGCTGCTCAAGGGCATCCCCGCCAAGGTCAATCTCATTCCCTTCAACCCCTGGCCCGGCACGCAATA
>JBGSNJ010000122.1:0-2133 GCA_041739715.1 Aestuariivirga sp. | reverse complement strand
AATGTCGAGCAGCGCGAGGCGGTGACGACGACCGAGGGTCCCCTGCTCGTGCTCGCCGGCGCCGGCACCGGCAAGACCCGCGTCCTCGTGGCGCGCATCGCCCATATCCTGGCGCTCGGCCTTGCCTGGCCCTCCCAGATCCTGTCCGTCACCTTCACCAACAAGGCGGCGCGCGAGATGAAGGAGCGCATCGCCCGTTTCATGGGGCCGGAAGTCGAGGGCATGCCCTGGCTTGGCACCTTCCATTCGATCAGCGCCAAGATCCTGCGCCGCCACGCCGAGCTCGTCGGTCTGAAATCCTCCTTCACCATTCTCGACACCGACGACCAGATCCGCCTCCTCAAGCAGCTGATCCGTGCCGAAGGCATAGATGACAAGCGCTGGCCGGCACGCATGCTTGCCGGCATGATCGACGGCTGGAAAAACAAGGGATTGAGCCCGGAAAGCATCCCCGAGGGCGACAGCCGCGCCTATGCCGACGGGCGCGGGCGCAAGCTCTATCGCGAATACCAGGACCGGCTCAAAGTGCTGAACGCCGTCGATTTTGGCGATCTCCTCACCGAGACGATCCGCCTGTTCCGCGAAAACCCAGACGTGCTCGCCGACTACCAGCAGCGCTTCCGCTACATGCTGGTCGACGAGTACCAGGACACCAACGTCGCACAATATCTCTGGCTGCGCCTGCTCGCCCAACGGCCACAGGCTACGAAGGGCGCCGCACCGTCCGTAACAGGGCAAGCCGCGAGCGAAGCCCGCGGTGCAAGCCCGCGAACGGACGCAGGCGCGGATGCGACTGCGGGAATAAGAAAACCCAACATCTGCTGCGTCGGCGACGACGACCAGTCGATCTATGGCTGGCGCGGCGCCGAGGTCGACAACATCCTGCGCTTCGAGAAGGATTTCCCGGGTGCGAAGGTCATCCGGCTCGAGCGCAACTACCGCTCGACCGGCCACATTCTCGGCGCGGCCGCCCATCTCATCGCCCACAATGAGGGCCGCCTCGGCAAGACGCTCTTCACCGACGCAGACGATGAAGGCGCATCCAAGGTCGTGGTCGCCGCCGCCTGGGATTCGGAGGAAGAGGCTCGCGCCATCGGCGAGGAGATCGAATCCCTCCAGCGCAAGGGCCATGCGCTCAACGACATGGCGATCCTGGTGCGCGCCTCCTTCCAGATGCGCGAGTTCGAAGACCGCTTCGTCACGCTCGGCCTCAACTACCGCGTCATCGGCGGCCCGCGCTTCTACGAGCGGCAGGAAATTCGCGACGCCATGGCCTATTTCCGCGTAGTCTGCCAGCCGGCCGACGATCTCGCCTTCGAGCGCATTGTCAACACGCCGAAGCGCGGCTTGGGCGAAGCCACGATCCGCCAGGTCCATGACCTTGCCCGCGCCCGCCGCATTCCGTTGCTGGAAGCCGCGCGCGAACTCACCGAGACCGAGGAGTTGAAGCCCAAGGTACGCTCCACGCTCGCCGCCCTTGTCGTCGATTTCGCCCGCTGGTCGTCGCTTCTCGACGCGATGAAGCACACGGACCTTGCCGAGCAGATCCTCGAGGAATCCGGCTACACCGAGATGTGGATGGCTGACCGCTCGGCCGAGGCGCCGGGTCGGCTCGAGAATCTGAAGGAACTGATCCGCTCGATGGATGGCTTCGAGGGGCTCGCCGGCTTTCTCGAGCATGTCAGCCTGGTCATGGACACCGACAACAATGCCTCCATGGATGCCGTGTCACTGATGACACTGCATTCCGCAAAGGGGCTCGAATTCGACACCGTCTTCCTGCCGGGCTGGGAAGAAGGCCTCTTCCCCCACCAGCGCGCGCTCGACGAGGGTGGCCGCTCGGGCCTCGAGGAAGAGCGCCGCCTGGCCTATGTCGGCATCACGCGGGCGCGCGACCGGCTCTACATCTGGTTCACCTCCAACCGCCGCATCCATGGCATGTGGCAGTCCTCGATCCCCTCGCGCTTCCTCGACGAACTGCCGCCCGCCCATGTCGACGTGATGGAGACGGGCTCTTCCTATGGCGGCTATGGCTCGGCCCGCGCAGGCGGTGCCTATGGCGCCAGCCGCTTCGACACGTCCGACCCCTTCCGCTCGACCTATTCCTCGCCCGGCTGGCAGCGGGCGCAGACG
>JBGSNJ010000120.1:0-3440 GCA_041739715.1 Aestuariivirga sp. | reverse complement strand
CGGTCGCTGCCGCCCGCCTCCAGCACCAGCACGCTGTGGCGCCCGTCCGCCGTGAGCCGCTCGGCCAGCACGCAGCCGGCAGAGCCGGCGCCCACGATGATGAAATCGAACTCCACGGCTTTCCGCCCCCCGGTGAATCGGGCTCGTTATGCAGCGATCGCAGCCTCGGAAACAAGGGCGTTCCGCTCACGCGTGGTTAGAAAATTTCATCGCGCGCCCGCCGTGCGAACTGGTAAGAGCAGGCCAATCCGGGAGGGCAGAAACATGAAAGTCAAAGACCTCAAAGTCTTCATCGTCGGCAATCCGCCGCCCTCCTGGGGCGGCCGCTACTTCATCTTCGTGAAGCTCACCACCGACACTGGCATCAGCGGCATCGGCGAATGCTACTGCGACACCTTCGGCCCCAGGGCCATGACGGCGATGATCGAGGACACCTTCGGCCGCTATGTCGAGGGCATGGACCCGTTCCAGCTCGAGAGCTTGTGGCGCAAGGTCTATTCCTCCGGCTTCTCGCAGCGCCCCGACATCTCGCTCATGGGCGTGCTCTCCGGCATCGAGATCGCGCTGTGGGACATCATCGGCAAGGCGCTGAACAAGCCGGTCTACGAGCTGCTCGGCGGCAAGGTTCACGAGAAGCTGCGCTCCTACACCTACATCTATCCCGATCCAGCCAAGGGCCAGGACGGCTCGATCTTCTGGAACGCCGAACAATCGGCCGAGCGCGCGGCGGAATATGTGCGGCAGGGCTTTACCGCCGTGAAATTCGATCCCGCAGCCCCCTACTCCGCCTTCGATCCGCGCCAGCCCTCGCTCGAGTCGATCGATCTCTGCGTGAAGTTTTGCAAGCTGATCCGCGAGGCTGTGGGCTCGAAGGCCGACCTCCTCTTCGGCACCCATGGCCAGTTCACCGCCTCTGGCGCCATCCGCTTCGCGAAGAAGATCGAGCCCTTCGATCCGCTGTGGTTCGAAGAGCCGACGCCGCCCGAAAGGCCGGAAGAGATGGCGCTGGTGGCGCGCGGCACCTCCATTCCGGTGGCCACCGGCGAGCGCCTCACCACCAAATACGAGTTCGCCCGCGTGCTGGAATGCCGCTCGGCCTCCATTCTGCAGATGGCGCTGGGCCGCGTCGGCGGCATCATGGAAGCCAAGAAGATCGCCGGCATGGCGGAAGCCTATTACGCCCAGATCGCGCCGCATCTCTATGCCGGCCCGGTCGAGGGTGCGGCCAACATCCACTTCGCAGCCTCGCTGCCCAATTTCCTGATCCTCGAATCGATCGAGCAATGGGGCGGCTTCCATTCCGAGCTGCTGAAGAAGCCGATTCGTTGGGACAACGGCTACGTCATCCTGCCCACCGAACCGGGCCTCGGCATTGAACTGAACGAGTCGGTCGCGGAAGCCCATCCCTACACCGGCACCGGCCTGCACCTCGAGATGACCAACACGCCGGTGCGGTAGTGACCCCCCCTCTCCCGTGCGCAGCATGGGAGAGGGGGCCCGCAGGGCGGGTGAGGGCCCGCGCTTCAGCGCGGGTGGGATCCGCGCGAACGAAGAACGATACTTGATCAGCTCACGGAGCATAGCATGCACTACGGTTACATCGGCCTCGGCAATCTCGGCGGGCATATTGCCCAGAGCCTGATCCGCAAGGGATTCAAGGTCACGGTCTACGACCTCGACCCGAAACTGGCCGAGCGCCACATCAGGGCAGGCGCCGCCTGGGCGGCATCGCCGAAAGAGCTGGCCAGCCAGGTCGACCATGTCTTCACCTGCCTGCCCTCGCCCACCGTTTCGGAAACGGTCCTGGTCCAGATCCTCGACGGGCTGAAGCCCGGCGGCACCTGGATCGAGAACTCCACCAATGGCCGCGACGAGATGATCCGGCTGGCGAAGATGGCGGAGGCCCGCGGCATCCGCACGCTGGAAGCCCCCGTCACCGGCGGCGTGCATCTGGCCGCGCGTGGCGAGATCACGGTGCTGGTGGGCGGCGATGCCGATCTCTTTGACCGCCACAAGCCGGCGCTCGAAGCCATCGGCAGGAAGATCTTCCACATGGGCCCCATCGGATCGGCCGCCGTGATCAAGGTCATCACCAACATGCTGGCCTTCATCCATCTGGTGGCCGATGCCGAGGCGCTGATGCTGGCCAAGCGCGGCGGACTCGACCTCGGCCAGGCCTGGGCGGCGATCACCGCCTCCAGCGGCACCTCCTTCGTGCACGAGACGGAGGGCCAGCTCATCCTCAACGGCAGCTACGACATCGCCTTCTCCATGGACCTGGCGCTGAAGGACCTCGGCTTCGCCATGAATTTCGGCAGGGAGTTCGGCGTGCCGCTCGATCTCGCCAGCCTCACCAACCAGACCTTCATGAAGGGCAAGGCCGCCTATGGCGGCGCGGCGCAGTCGACGCAGATCGCCAAGCTGCTGGAAGATCTCCTCGCCACCGACCTGCGCGCGCCGGGCTTCCCCGCGCGGCTGGAATGACGAAGTCAACGTGAGATTTCCTGTTGACACGTCACGCTGCTTACACTAAGCAGCGGCTCCACGCTGGCATGGTGCCGGCGCAACGCAATTCGGAACCGCTCCAATGAACCGGTCAGAATCCAGCCAGAGACTGTCACAGCGCCCAGTGGGCGCAGACATGGCCTTTGCTTTCAGGAGTGGTTCGTGACGACGAACAGTTAGGTTCGCCGGTCGGCAACCCCTCCCGAGCAAGGCTCCGGAGGGGTTTTTTGTATTCTGAATCCCCCGGAATTCAATGTGTTTTCAGCCTGGCGCGGCCAGGCGGGGAGACCCGGATCCTCGGGCGCTCGACGGTCACGTCATGCGCGCTCGAAGCGCGGGGACTGCCGGAGGGAACGGCGCGCGGGCACTCGCCTGCGCGGGCCACCGATGGCAGAGCGGACGGTCGAGGTCCGCTTGGTGGCGCAAAGCGAACAAGCGCCGCGACAGAGTTACATAATAAGTAATTCGAACTCGGGGTGGTGACGCTCTGCATTGCATCGATAGTCAATCGACGCCATGTCCGCGCGACATGGACAATGCGGACGTGTGTTCCCCCCGATTGGCCGGTGGTGAGGAGACGGTTACTTCGTTTGGGTCGAAGTCCCGCCAGGCGGGACATCCGTCTCACGCGTTCCCCGGCCCTTCAATCTTCCGCATCCGCGCGGGCCCCCTGCGCGTGGATGCGGGGCGGTGGTGAGTACGACCAGTTCATCGGGAAGAAGCGCTGCACTTCGGTGCCGGCGTCGCGGGTTCGATCCCCGCAGGCTGCGGCGTCATGACCTGACGCAAGCCATCTGGTCGTCGCCGTTCCCCGCCCATTCTTTTCGAAGTCCTGCCGTGGTGAAGACAACCGTTACTTCGCTGCTAACGAGGAGGTCGCGGGTTCGACTCCCGCCGGATGCCGCAAGCATCCGTAGCTCAGCCGGAAGAGCACC
>JBGSNJ010000365.1:0-8774 GCA_041739715.1 Aestuariivirga sp. | reverse complement strand
CCGCCCGTCGCCGGAGGCGGGCCTCGCCGCATGGCCGCCCCACGGCTTTTGCCGCTTGCCACGGGCGTCCCGGCCCGCTAATCCCCGCCCAAACAAGTCAATGGGATGGAGTATCCATGCGCGTTTACTATGACCGTGATGCCGATGTGAACCTGATCAAGGGCAAGAAGGTCGCCATCGTCGGCTATGGCAGCCAGGGCCGCGCCCATGCGCTCAACCTCAAGGATTCCGGTGCCAAGCATCTCGCCGTGGCGCTGAAGGCGGGCTCCCCCACCATCAAGAAGGCCGAGGCCGACGGCCTCAAGGTCATGACCGTGGCGGAAGCGGCCAAGTGGGCCGACCTCATGATGATGGCGACGCCGGACGAGCTCCAGGCCGACATCTACCGCGACGAGATCGCCCCTAACATCCGCGACGGCGCGGCCATCGCCTTCGCCCACGGCCTCAACGTGCATTTCAATCTCATCGAGCCGAAGAAGACGGTCGACGTTCTGATGATTGCGCCCAAGGGTCCCGGCCACACGGTGCGCGGCGAGTACCAGAAGGGCGGCGGCGTGCCCTGCCTCATCGCCATCCATCAGGACGCCAGCGGCAACGCCCATGACCTGGCGCTGTCCTATGCCTCGGGCGTTGGCGGCGGCCGGTCCGGCATCATCGAGACCACCTTCAAGGAAGAATGCGAGACCGACCTCTTCGGCGAGCAGGTCGTGCTCTGCGGCGGCCTGGTCGAGCTGATCCGCGCCGGCTACGAGACGCTGGTCGAGGCGGGCTATGCCCCCGAGATGGCCTATTTCGAGTGCCTCCACGAGGTGAAGCTGATCGTCGACCTCATCTACGAGGGCGGCATCGCCAACATGAACTACTCGATCTCCAACACCGCCGAGTGGGGCGAATACGTCACCGGCCCGCGCATCATCACCGCCGATACCAAGGCCGAGATGAAGCGGGTGCTGAAGGACATCCAGACCGGCAAGTTCACCTCCGAGTGGATGCAGGAGTATCGCGCCGGTGCTGCCCGCTTCAAGGCGATCCGCCGCAACAACGACAGCCACAACATCGAGGAAGTGGGCGAGAAACTTCGCGCCATGATGCCGTGGATCGGCAAAAACAAGCTGGTCGACAAGGCGCGGAACTAGTTTCATCGGACATCAATCTTGCGATGTGCGGGGCCCCATCGGGCCCCGCCTTCGTTTGCAATGCCTGCCGCGTGGTCGGGCCATGCTTGCGGCGGGACTGCCCGCTGCCTGGAAATCTGCTACCAGTCTGTGCGTCCGCACGGAGGAGCCTGCTCATGAGTCTTGAAACCGACATCGCCCGCCTTACCCTTCAGGAAGAGCGCCTGCGCTTTCCAGGCTTCAGCGAGGCAGATGCCTGGGCGCTGGGGGCGCAGATGCGGGCGGCGGCGGCCGAGCGCAGGATTCCCTTCGTCATCGACATCCGCATCGGCAACCGTCCGCTGTTCTTTACCGCCTTGCCGGGTTCGACACCGGAAAACCCCGAATGGGTGCGGCGCAAGGTCAATACGGTGCTGCGCTTCCACAAGAGTTCCTACCGGGTCGGCCGGGAATACGAGCTGCGCGGTCTCGACTGGGGCGCATCGCGCGGCATCGATCCGCTGGACTTCGCGCCGGCAGGCGGCGGCTTTCCGATTCATCTGACCGGCACGGGCGTGGTCGGGGCGGTGACGGTTTCCGGCGTACCGCAGCGCGACGATCATAACTTCGTCGTGGAGATGCTGAGCGCTTATCTGGGAATTCCCCATGACGAGGTCGTATTGGAGCCCGAGACCTCGGAATGACATCCGAGCTTCTGTTCTACGCCCTGGCGGCGCTGGCGGCCTTTCTGGTGGGCGCATCAAAGGGCGGTCTGCCGATGGTCGGGGCGCTGGGCGTTCCCATCCTGGCGCTCAGCATTTCGCCCGTGACGGCCGCCGCGCTGCTGCTTCCTGTCTACATCGTGAGCGACATGGTCGGGCTCTGGGCCTATCGGCGGAAGTTCGACAGGCGCAATCTCGCGATCCTGATTCCGGCGACGACTCTGGGCATTGCCATTGGCTGGGCCACGGCCTCCATCACCAGCGAGCGCCTCGTGACCCTGCTGGTCGGGGTGATCGGGCTGTCCTACATCGTCAATCTCTTCTTCAAGAATGCAGCGGCCGCGCCGCGCCCGGCGGACGTGCCGCGCGGCGTGTTCTGGGGCACGATCGCGGGTTTCACCAGTTTCGTTTCCCATACCGGCGCGCCGCCCTACCAGATGTATGTGCTGCCACAGAAGCTGGAGAAGATGGTCTTCGCCGGCACCAGCACGATCCTCTTTGCCATCGTCAATCTGATCAAGCTGCTGCCCTACTGGGCGCTGGGCCAGTTCAATGCCGGCAACCTCAAACTCGCAGCGATGCTGTCGCCGGTGGCAATCGCCGGCGCCCTGATCGGCTACAAGCTGACGGCCATCCTGCCGGAAAGGATATTCTACCGCCTGGTCGAGACCGCCCTCGCCATCGTGTCGATCAAGTTGATCTATGACACGCTGTTCAAGGCTGCAGCATGATCCGCTGTGAGCCGATCCAGCGCCTTGCTCTGAACCTATCGCCGGTGCCGTGGGACTTCGCCCAGGCCGAGCGCAAGGCTATCGATGTACATTGGCAGCGGCTTGTGGCGGCGAACGCGCGCTTGTGGAACGGCGAGGTCCTGATCTGTACCGCGGCCGACGTCGAAGACGGTGTCCTCGCAGCCCGCTTCACGACCACGGACTTTGCCAGCTTCATTGCCTGGCGCGACTGGGGCTGGCCCGACCGGGCGGCGCGAAACTGCTTCGGCGTTCCGGCTGTCGTCTCGCGCGATGGCGAGCTGCTCATGGGCGTCATGGCACAGTCAACGCTCAACGCGGGCCGCGCCTATCCACCAGGCGGATCGCTGGAGCCCAAGGACGTTCGCCCGAACGGATCCATTGATCTGCACGGCTCCATGGCGGAGGAGCTGGGGGAAGAAACAGGCCTCGATCTCGCCCGCGCGCGCGCCGGCGAATACCTGGCGATCTTTGAGGGCCAGCGGCTGGCCATCGTCCGCCGGTTCGACCTGGACCACAGTCTTGCCGAGATCAGGCAGGCCTTTGCGGCGCACCGCGCGTGCCAGGCCGAGCCCGAGCTCGATGCGATCTTCGGAGTCCGGTCCCGTTCACAGATCGATTCAAGAATGCCGGGATATGCTCAGGAAATCGTTCGCCAATACTATTCGGAATGAGGTCTCTTCATGCGCCTGGACTTTCGTACCTTCGATGTCTTCACCACATCCCGGTTCGGCGGCAATCCGCTGGCCGTGGTTCTGGGGGCCGATGCCCTCACGACCCGGCAGATGCAGACCATCGCCCGCGAGTTCAATCTCTCCGAGACCATCTTCGTGATGGCGCCGGAGGATCCTGGCAACACCGCAAAGGTCCGAATCTTCTTCCCGACCGCGGAGATCCCCTTTGCTGGTCATCCCACCATCGGCTGCGCAATTCTTCTGGCTTCGGAGAAGTACAAGCCGGGCTGTTCCTTCGAGACAGAGATTCGTCTTGAAGAGCAGGCGGGTCTTGTGCCCGTCAAGGTGACGCGCATCGGCGAGGTGCCGCGTGCGATTTTCACGGCACCGGTCACGCCCTTTGCGGTCGACGCACAGTTACCGTCCTCTGCCGATGCCGCGCGTGCCCTGGCGCTGGAGCCGGATGACATCGGGTTTGACCGCCACGCATCAGCGTGCTTCAGGGCGGGCCTCGATTCCTTTACGTTCCTGTTGCAAGCCGGGCCGCACTGGTCCGGTCGCAGGTGATCGAACCTCATTGGTCGGCGATGATTGCGTCGGCTGGGGTGGATAGCGCCTACCTCTACACGCGAGGTGGCGATGGACCGACGACGTCCTTCAGGGCGCGCATGTATTCGCCCACGGCGGGCATCCCGGAAGACCCGGCCACCGGCTCCGCAACGGCCATCCTCGCCCGGCAACTGCTGTCGGCAGAGGCCCTGGCCGACGGCAAGCATGCCTGGACGCTGGAGCAGGGCTACGAGATGGGCCGGCCATCTGATCTTCATCTCGAGGCTGACGTAGCTGGAGGAAACCTCAAGGCAGTGCGGGTTGCGGGACAGGCCGTGCAAATCATGTCGGGTGTGCTAGAATTCTGACCGGGGAAGGTCGGGTACGGAGCGTCGGGGGAGGAATTCTCGGTCATGAAGACGATTCTGCTCATTGCGCATTTGATTGCCATTGCCACGGGCACGGGCATGAGCATCGCCAACTACATCAATATCCGAATCGCCTCGGGCGAGAAGGGGGATCGCCGCGAAGCGCTGGCCTATCTGCGCCGGGTGCTGGCGCGGATTGCCGACATCGTCATCCTTGCGATCTGGATTACCGGCATTGGCCTGTGGACCGTGCTGCCGCCGATGGACGAGCCGAATGTCTGGTTCATCGTCAAGATCGGCTTCGTGATCCTGCTCACGCTATGCCATGGCCTGGCCCGGATGACGGCAGGACGCATGATGCGGACGGGCGACCAGTCGCTTTATCCCAGGATGGAGCTCTTCGTTTCAGGCGTCTGGCTGTCGGCACTGGCCGCAATCATTCTGGCGGTGCTGGCTTTCGAGACTTGAATTACTCGATTTCGAGCATCGCCTTGGCTTCGGAGAGGACATCCACCCCCTCCTGTTCGTTACCCGCGCCGCAAAGTTGAACTGCCTGATTGCGCATGTCTTCAATCTGACTGCGCTGCTCGGGCGACACATTGCCTGAAGCCAGGGCCTGGTCAATCCTGGCGAGATCGTCCTGGCAGGGACCCGCGATGGCGGAAGCG
Organism: Aestuariivirga sp.; assembly: GCA_041739715.1. Classification (GTDB taxonomy): domain Bacteria; phylum Pseudomonadota; class Alphaproteobacteria; order Rhizobiales; family Aestuariivirgaceae; genus Aestuariivirga. The sequence goes on along the minus strand of JBGSNJ010000365.1, from coordinate 3,950 downwards.
GGCAGGGCGATGACGAGCAGTGCGACGGCGATATGGGACTTCATGAGTGTATGTTCCTGAGAGCAGGGGCGTTATGACCCAATCCGGAGAGCAATGCCAGTGGGCTCTGGCAGGCATCCCTGGGTGGCCTCGGGGCAGCGTTACCATCCGGAGATCGCCTCTTTAGGCTCTCTTTACCCCTTTTCGGCAAACATGGTTACGAGATGGCGAACTTGTTTGTGAGTGTTTTAGGAGTATCCACATGAAACGGACCTTGGCGGCCACTGCCGCGCTGACCTTGATGACCGCCGTGTCGCCCGCGGTCCGGGCAGCAGATCTCGACCCTGTCACCTTCGACTGGAGCGGCGTCTACCTCGGATTGAATGCCGGAGGTGCCTGGAATGATTCCGAGGTCCGTAGCCGTGTGGAATCGCTGGAGCTCGGCGGCATCGTTGCCGGTGAACTCTCGGACCGGCTCGGCGCTGACGACCTCGCCTTCACCGGCGGTGGTCTCATCGGCGTAAACTGGCAGTATGAAAGCCTGGTTCTTGGTCTTGAGACGGATTTCAACTATCTCGGCTTCAGCCAGAGCAAGCAGCGCGACGTTCTTGTTGACAACGGGGGCAATCTGGACCTGCCGGTTTCGACCGGGCTGAAGCTCGAATCCAGTAGGTATGGGACGATTCGGACGCGCGTTGGATTCGCGGCCGACAACTTGCTGTTCTACGGCACCGGTGGCGTAGCATATGGGCAGATCAAGGCGAACGGATACATTGACAGCGATGGGGCGGATGGCGTCGGCAGCTGGCACGGTTCGGTCGACGATATCAACTGGGGTTGGACGCTTGGCGCCGGCATGGAGTATGCCTTCGACGACAGCTGGCTGGTGGGTGCCGAGTATCTCTTCACTGATCTCGGAAGCGCCAGCTGGAGATACAGCAATGATTCAGAACTTCCCGACACCAATGCCCGCGGAGATGCCGATCTTCAGTTCAATGTGCTTCGCATGACAGTGAAGTACAAGTTCTAGGCCCCCCAATCCATCGACGTTACAAGGCCCGACCCCTCTGGCCGGGCCATTCCCCACAGGCAGGACAGTGCGAAGATCAAATCGCCACGTTGCCCCTTTTTGGCTCGATTTCGCTGCGATAGACTAGCTGTCCGTCGTCAACGAGGATTGTGGCATGAAAATTTCGTCGGCGCTGCTTATGAGCAGCTCGTTGCTCTGCCTGGCGCTGCCCGTGGCGCATGCCGGCGATGATCCGCTCTTGCCGCCTTTGCCGCAAGGCTATGACGTCATGACGCTGAGCCGCGGACCTACCAAGGTGACGCCCGGGCTGGAGCCGGACAAGAACATGAATGAAACTGCGACCATACTGTCGGTCGTCCCGGCAACCGGCGGCAATGCGGGCACCCGCATCGAATGGTCGGGCTACGTGAAGACCGGCATCATCTACAAGAGAACCAAGGACAAGTAACGCAATACGTTCGGCGGGCCTAGCGGCCTGCGGCGATTAGCTCCGCGGTGACGCGATCCCATTCCTCCGCCAGCGTCGGAGACTTCTGGGCGCCGACACGGCGATACCAGTAGCTTGCATTCGCCATGTCGCCCTCGATCCAATGCACCAGTGCATGGACCAGATCATGTGCGTGGTCGCCCTCGCGCGACTGGCAGATGTCATGAGCCTTTGCCCAAGCAGGCCCGGTCTTCAGGCCACCCTTTTTTAGCCACCACAGGGCCTGCAGGGGTGGCGACAGATCCGGGGGTGGCACGGCAGCGTCAGTGTCGGCAATCGGGTTCCAGCCCATGGCGGCTCCGTCTGGTAGAGGTACTCTGCCTTTCCCTTGCAGCAGACCTTGCGGCCTATGGCAAGGTCAGGAACCTCCAATATCCTTCGGCGGCAGCGAGGAGAATGCCGCCCCCTCAGGAGCACTCTCCTCGCCTGGGCAACTGCGACTTGGGCGGAAGCCGCAGCGCCGTCCTGTCGCCAGGCTGTCGCGTGGATTTGCCGACCGGGGGATAGGCAAATGCCTGCGCGACGCTCTCGGCGCCGTGCGCAGGAGATAGTTGGATTTATGCGCAAAGGGCATCGTGAGATGCTGACAAAGCTGGTGAGTTTCTGCCAGATTGAACTGGCAGTCCGACAAGATTACAGGTCCGTAACAGGGCCCTGGAGTCCACCATTGACCAGAGCTAGACCAAAGGTCCGAAACACGCTCGCGCGCGGCATCTACCGCGATCTGCGCGCGGCAAGGATTGATCCCGCGCCATTGCTGCGGCAGGCGGGAGTGGCGCAGAATGCCGTGAAGGACGACGATGCCTGGCTGGCTTACGAGAGCCATGCCAAGCTTCTGGAATGCGCAGCCGAAGAGTTGAAGGATCCATATTACGGTCTTGGTCTGGCGAATCGCGTCGAGCCCAAGGAGTTCGGTGCACTGGCCTATATCGGACTGTCGTCGCGAACGCTCGAGGATGCGCTCCGCAATCTCGAGCGCTATTTGGCTGTCCATACCGAAGCATGGCGAATCCGCCTTGTCGTCGAAGGCGATGAAGCCGCCATCCTGCTCATTCCGGCTCGTCCCGACTACAGCCACTACGATCAAGCCGCAGAAGTGGGCATTGGGGTTTTGGTCAGGGCTTATCAGTATTTTCTCGGCGATCGTCTGCGCCCCCTCGAAATTGCCTTCGTGCATGGGCTGAAGCCGGCGCGCAGCAAGGTGAAGATAGAGAAGATGCTGGGCTGTCCCGTCGCGTTCGGCCGGACCCAAGCCCAGATCCTCCTGGACCGCCAATCGCTGCGCCTGCCCATTCGCACGGCCGACGATCACTTGCTGAAGATCCTGAAAGCGCATTGTGTCTCGGTGCTGAGCGAGCAGAAGCCCGAGCAAGCCAATCTGACCGCGCAGATCAGCCAGGTGATTGCAGATCTGCTGCCCAGCGGTCGCGCCAAGGCCAAGCTGGTGGCGCGCGAGCTTGGCATGACGGAGCGCACCCTTCATCGCCGCCTGGCACTGGAGGGCACGAGTTTTGGCGAGTTACACGAGACCCTGTGCAGCAGTCTGGCGCGCAAATATCTTGGCGAACAGCAGTTGACCGTGAAGCAAGTGGCCTTCCTGCTTGGTTACTCAGACCAGAGCGCCTTCGGCGTGGCCTTCCGGCGCTGGACAGGGCGGACTCCCAAAGAGGCACGGAAGCCGGCAAACTAGCCGCGTGGCGTCTTGACGACGAGCGCCACGCCCGGCGATCCGGATGTCAGGTCTACGGGGGATTTGACAGGTTGAGGATCGCCCATGTGTCGGCGTACTCTTCAAGTGAAATGCATTGGCCATCTTCGAAGTTGAAGATATCAAGTACCGCGAAGCTCTCCTTTCGTCCTGTTGGTACATGTCGGAGCTGGCCAGCATTGCGAACCGCAGCCCGTGACCCATCTATTGGAATCATGTCGGGGCTCATTTCGGAGAAGTCCCATTCGGCACAAAGCGCACGCGCAACGGTCTGAAGGGCCTGCGCACCCTGATGCAGATCGCCGAGGCCTCCGAGTCTGCCAGAAGCGACGATGCGCATGGTCGCGGTCCCGGCAAAAAGCGCTGCGCAGCTCGCCGCATCATTGCGGCGGCGCGCATCATAGAATCTCCGCAGCCAGGACTGGATTTCGGCACGGGACATGAGCGTGCTTCTCCTTGAGTTGCGATCGAAACGGGCGGTTCGTTCGCCGTCATTGCATCTCGAGGATTTCTAGCACAGTCTCACGGTAGTGATAGGCTGCTGTACAAGCCGAACGTTCGTCCGAGAACGACCGTGATGCTCAAGCATCAGGCTGATCGACCCTTTGGTGGGCGATGTAGGACTCGAACCTACGACCCGCTGATTAAGAGTCAGCTGCTCTACCACCTGAGCTAATCGCCCGTCCAAGAAGGACGTACGGCCCCGTGAGACCGGGGCCGACGGCGGGCTCTATACGGTGCCCGCC
>JBGSNJ010000330.1:0-12353 GCA_041739715.1 Aestuariivirga sp. | reverse complement strand
CGTAGCCACGCTGGCCCAGCGCCAGCGCCGCCTCGAGGCCGGCAGGCCCGGCGCCGACAATCAGGATGCGTTTGTCGGAAGTGCGCGCAGGGATGCGCAGCGGATGCCAACCACGCCGCCACTCCTCGCCAATTGTCGGATTCTGGGTACAGCGCAGCGGCACGGCCTCATTGTTGGCCGAGCGGCAGATATTGCAGCCAATGCATTCGCGGATCTCATCCTCGCGGCCGTCAAGGATCTTGGCCGGCAGAAAGGGATCGGCAATGGACGGCCGGGCCGCGCCGATGAGATCGAGAGTCCCATCCTTGATCTGTGCCAGCATCGTCTCGGGCGATGTGAAGCGGCCAACGCCGACCACCGGCTTGCTGGTCAGGCCCTTGACGAAGCGAACATAGGTCTCCTGGAAGGCTTCGGGCGAAAACCTTGCACTCTTCGAATCATTGCCAAGCGCACCGCTCACATTCACGTCCCAGAGGTCGGGAAGTTCGGCCAAAAGCGCAACAATCTCGCGAGCCTCGCCATCATGTGTGATGCCCTCGGGCCCGTGCAGTTCGTCCACCGACATGCGGAGCGCCACGGCACACGTGCCCTGGACCGCCTCGCGGGTGACCTCGATCATCTCGCGAACCAGCCGGGTGCGGTTCGCGAGCGATCCCCCATAGGTGTCGCTGCGTCGGTTGATGCGGGGCGAGAGAAACTGCAGCGGCAGATAATCGTGGCCAGCATAGACATAGACGATATCGGCACCGGCGCGGCGCGCCCGCGCTGCCGCTTCCGCCTGCCAACCAAGAAGGGCGCGGATGTCGGCCTTGTCCATCGCCCGGGCCGATCCTGGTCCAAGCAGGTGCAGGGCCTGGCCCGATGGCGAGACCGCCGCATCGCGCGAGAGTCGGTTGTTGCAGTGAAAACCGCCGTGCCAGAGCTCGACGGCCAACAGGCTGCCGTGTTCGTGTACGGCATCGGCAGTGACCGCAAGTGCGCGGACATCATCCTCGTCCCACAGCGAGAGATAGGCAAAAGGAAAATCGTCAGACGACGGATGAATAGAGCAGTACTCGGTGGAGACCACGCCCCATCCGCCTTCGGCCTTGATCCCGCGCAGGGCGGCCGAGGCCTTGGGCATGCGCCAACCCATGCCAGTGGCATGTGGCGTCTGGTAGAACCGGTTTGGCGCGGTCACCGGTCCGATCCGGACAGGCTCGAAAAGCTTCTGGTATCGCGGCTGGTTCACGCTCGGACTCCCCTGCGGCACAATGCCTGCGGGGCCTGAAAAGCGCAACCTCGGGCCTATTCCTCGTCGAAGCGGGAGGCAACCAGCGCCTCGAGCGCCGCCATGGCGGCCTCTGCCTGCGGGCCTGACGCCTCGACGAGGATCGAGGTTCCCATCGCCGCGGCCAGCATCATCAGACCCATGATGGAGGTGGCAGGAACGGTCTGGCCATCGCGGGTCACGGTGATGTTGGCGTCGAAGCCCTCGGCACATTTAACGAACTTCGCCGAGGCGCGGGCGTGAAGGCCGCGCTGGTTGACGATGGCGAACTCCTTCGAAAGCGCCGGCACGTCAGTCTCCCAGGATCTGGCTGGCGATGTTGATGTATTTGCGGCCCGCATCCTGCGCGGCGGCTGCAGCCTTCTCGAGGTTCGAGGTCTTGCGCACGCGCGCCAGCTTCACAAGCATCGGTAGGTTGAGGCCGGCGACGACCTCGACACGGCCGATCTCCATCAATGAAATCGCGAGATTGGACGGCGTTCCGCCGAACATGTCGGTCAGGATGATCACCCCTGCCCCGGCATCGGCCCGGCCGATCGCATCCGCAATGTCGACGCGCCGCGCGTCCATCTTGTCGTCGGCGCCAATCGAAATCGTCTCGATCCCGGTTTGGGGTCCGACGATATGCTCGAGCGCAAAGAGAAACTCTTCTGCCAGGCGGCCATGGGTGACCAGGACGAGACCGATCATCGTTGCGCTGAGACTCCATGCTCCGGCCAGTTCGGGGAGGCGCAAAATGCCCAGATCGGAGATCGCTTGCAAGACGTCATTGCGGCCTCCTGAACAGATCGAGCGCCGCCCTCACCCGGGCCGGCGCGGAGGCCGCGAAGGGATCGATCTGCACCAACGGCAGCCCTAGACCAAGAATGTCGAGACGGGTCCCTGCCTGGTCGGGCAGGCGTTCGATGTCGGCCGACCTCTCGAGGCGCACGGCCAGCCGCAGGGTCACGTCCTCCTCCACCGGCAACGCGGCGATGCCCAGGCCACGGATCTCGAGCTTTCCCTTCAGTGTGGCAGGCGCGCTGGCCTGCAGGTCCCCGCCTCTCCGGGTGATGACGACCTGATCGTCAGCCACCAGCCTGGCAACCCGAAGGATCCCGTCGATCCCAAGCCCCGGCTGGTCGACAAGGCGCAGGGCCAGGTCCGACTTGCCGGCCCCTGGCAGTCCAAGAAGCAGAACCCCTTCGCCATCCACGGAGACACAGGTCCCATGGAGCGTGGTGGAATCAGCCATTGGGCGGCACCCAATCCTCCGGAACGGCTGGCAGGCGGACAATGAAGCGCGCCCCGAGGACAGTGCGCTCGCCGGTGGCATCGGCCTTGCCCAGGCGGTTCTCGGCCCAGATCCGGCCCTTGTGGGCCTCGACGATCTGCTTCGAGATGGACAGGCCGAGGCCCGAATTGGCGCCGAAGCTGACCTCCGGCCGGTCGGTATAGAACCGCTCGAAGATCCGTTCCAGATTGTCCGGACTGATGCCCGGGCCAGAGTCGTCGACGCGGAACTCCACCTCGTCGCCAACCCGCCGCATGCGGACGTTGAGGCGGGTGCCTGGACGGGTGAAGGACCGCGCATTGTCGAGCAGATTGCGAACCACCTGACCAAGGCGGGAGTCCTGGCCGACAACCATGTAGCCCCTCACCGGATCCATGCCGGGCGGGAGACGGGCGATATCAAGCTGAATTTCGGCCTGATCGGGCTTGCGCACTTCATTGGCGAGATCGACGATGGCGGTGAGCAGCTTCACCATATCGACCGCATGAAGCTCGGCGCGCGCCAGCTCCGCATCGAGACGCGACGCATCGGAGATATCCGTGATCAGGCGGTCAAGCCGCTTCACGTCATGCTTGACGATATCGATGAGGCGGGCGCGCTGTTCGTCGGTCTTCACGAACGAGAGGGTTTCGACGGCGCTGCGCAGCGATGTCAGCGGATTCTTCAGCTCGTGACTCACGTCGGCGGCGAAGGCCTCGATGGCGTCGATGCGGTTGTAGAGCGATGTCGTCATGTCGCGGATGGCGCCCGAGAGTTCGCCGATCTCGTCCTGGCGCGCGGTATAGTCCGGGATCTCGACACGCTTGTTGATGCCGCGCCGCACACGTTCGGCGGCAGCAGCGAGCTTGCGCAAGGGTGCCGCGATGGTGCCGGCAAGGAAGACCGAGAGCAGGATGGTGACCAGCGCCACCAGTCCGAAGGTCATGAAGACCACGCGCCGTTCCGCTCCGAGCACGCTGTCGATCTCGCCGCCAGAGGTGGACAGCACCAGGGCGCCAAGCACGGCCCGATAGCGCTGCACCGGCACCGAGACCAGAACCACGATTTGGCCGCGGTCATTGAGGCGGACAAGACTCACCGACGCGCCGTTGAGTGCCGCCGCGACTTCCGGGAAATCCTTGCCATTGTCGAGCCCATACTCCGGCTGCCGCGGATAGTCGTAGGAAAAGGCCCAGGTCAGGAAGCTGTCCCAGAGCTGCTTGAGGGGATTTCCGGCATCGACTGCTAGTGGCGGGAGTTCGCTCTGGATGATATCGCCGCGGCTGTAGAGAAAGCGGCTGTCGACCACGAGGTTGCCCTCTGGATCGACGATGCGGGCGCGCACCGTGGTATTGGCGAGCAGTCGCCGGAGAATGGGTCCTGCCGTTTCCGGATTTATGGGAAAATCGAGTCCCGAGAGCTGGTCGGCATCGGGTCTGGCCTCGTCGAGCGTATCCGAGAGCGAGTCCGGATCGATGACGATGGATCCCGTGTCCACCGTCGCAGAACCGGCAATGGCTGCGGCAATGATGTGGGCCTGGGTGGTCAGGCTCTGGACGCGCGCGTCGATCAGGCCCTGGCGGAACTGATTGAAGTAAAGAATGCCCGCCACCAGAACGACAAGGCCAAGCAGATTCAGGAAGACGATGCGGCTTGTCAGGCGGCGCGGAATGAGATGCCGGAAGCCGCCCCGTTGCGGCGCTGCCGGTCCGGTGGATTCGGTGGAGTCAGGACTTTCCTCGCCTTCGGAGCGAGTCTCGGCCTGCGCCGCTTGCACCTTATCCAGCATCTCCGCCCGTTACTGTTCCTTGAAGCGGTAGCCAACGCCGTAGAGCGTCTCGATGGCGTCGAAGTCGGGATCAACCTGATTGAACTTCTTGCGCAGCCGCTTGATGTGGCTGTCGATGGTGCGATCGTCGACATAGACCTGGTCGTCATAGGCCGCGTCCATCAGCGCGTCGCGGCTCTTCACGATGCCGGGCCGCTGGGCCAGCGACTGCAGGATGAGAAATTCGGTGACGGTCAGGGTTACCGGCTTGCCATCCCAGGTGCAGGAGTGGCGATCGGGATCCATGGTGAGCTTGCCGCGCTCGATGACCTTCGGTGCCTCGGCCGGGGCTGCAGCCGGATCGCGGTTTGGCGCGCGCCGCAGCACGGCCTTGACGCGTTCGACCAGACGCCGCTGCGAGAAGGGCTTCTTGATGAAGTCATCGGCTCCCATCTTGAGGCCGAAGAGCTCGTCGATCTCGTCGTCCTTGGAGGTCAGGAAGATCACCGGCAGATCGGACTTCTGGCGGATGCGGCGCAGCAGCTCCATGCCGTCCATACGCGGCATCTTGATGTCGAAGATGGCCATGTCCGGCGGCGTGTCCTGCAGTCCCTGCAGGGCCGCAGCGCCGTCATTGTACTTCTGGACCGCATAGCCCTCGTTCTCGAGCGCCATGCCCACCGAGGTCAGGATATTCCGGTCGTCGTCTACCAGCGCGATCGTCGGCATCTTCTTGTTCATCCTTGTTGAAATCCCGTAGGGTGGCACTAGGGGCGGAACTGGAACAAAATGTGGCGGACAGGATAGGGCCTCTTGCCGCCGAATGCGAGGTGATATGGCGTCAAAACCCCGGAGTTTCACCGGCCGCGAGGCGCGGATCCTGCTGCGCAGGGCCCGCACAGGCACCTTGGCCAGCCTGAATGCCGAAGGCGGAACGCCTTATGCATCCTTGGCTAACGTCGCAACTGACATCGAAGGGCAGCCTCTGATCCTTGTTTCCACCCTCGCCTGGCACACGCGCAACCTGCTGGCGGATGGCCGCGCCAGCCTCATGGTCGCGGAGCCCCCCGCCTCCGGCGATGCCCTTACCGGCCCGCGCGTGACGGTCATGGGACGCTTCGTTCCCAGCGAATCGGAGCAGGTGCGGCGGCGCTATCTGGCGCGGCATCCACAGGCGGCGCTCTATGCCGGCTTTGGCGATTTCAGTTTCTGGCGGATGGAGCCGGAGCTGGCACATGCCGTGGCGGGGTTCGGCCGGATCGAGACCCTTGACGTGGCTGAGGTGTTTCCCTCAGCGCCGGACATGGCCGAACTGGAAGCCGGCGCCATCGCACATATGAATGAGGATCATGCCGATGCTGTCCGGCGCTATGCAACCCGGCTTCTGGGGGCGGTCGACGGGGATTGGAAAATCGCGGCTATCGACCCGGATGGCGCTGAAATCGTCAAGGATGAAGAGGTTCTGCGCTTGAACTTCCCGGAACCGGCCTACAGCGCAGACGGCTTGCGGCGCCGCCTTGCCGAACTGGGGCAGGCCGCCAAATTCTGATTTGAATACATCATAAAATGGTGTTCGATACCGCAGATTCTTGATTTAATATTGGCTATCTCTCATCATTTTCCTTGCAGGAGCGAAGCGCTTCGCCATAGGTTCCGGCCAGATCTCAGCTCGGGAGTCTCGCATGGACATCGCTGCCAACACTCAAATCCGCGCCGAACTTGACAGTCTGGGCCTGCGCTGGCTGGACCAGATCTCTTGGAACGCCCCGGCTGCGGCGCTCTTCCAGGAGGCGATTCTCCGCAGTGAAGGCGTGGTTGCAGATGGCGGCGCCCTCGTCGTCTCGACCGGCGCCCATACCGGGCGCAGTCCCAATGACAAATTCTTCGTGCGCGATTCCACTACGGCGGAGACCGTGTGGTGGGACAACACCGCCGCCATGACCCCGGAATGCTTTGCCCGGCTGAAGCAGGATTTCCTCGCCCATGCCCGACTGCGCAGCGTCTTCGTGCAGGATCTCTTCGGCGGCGCCGATCCGCTCCACCGCCTTCCTGTCCGTGTCATTACCGAGCGGGCCTGGCACGCGCTCTTCATCCAGCACCTGCTCATCCGACCGGAGAGCCGTGACGGTTTCGCGCCGCAGTTGACCATCATCAATCTGCCTTCCTTCAAGGCCGATCCCGCCCGTCACGGCACGCGCAGCGAGACGGTGATCGCACTAGATCTCGCCAATGGCCTCGTGCTCATCGGCGGAACGCAGTATGCCGGCGAGATGAAGAAGGCTGTCTTCACCGTTCTCAACCATCTTCTGCCGGAAGAGGGAGTCATGGCCATGCATTGCTCCGCCAATGTCGGCGCGGACGGCCGCAGCGCCGTCTTCTTCGGTCTTTCGGGTACCGGCAAGACGACGCTCTCGGCCGATCCGGCGCGAACGCTCATCGGCGATGACGAGCATGGCTGGTCCGCGCGCGGCATCTTCAACTTCGAGGGCGGCTGCTATGCCAAGGTCATCCGACTGTCGCCCGCGGCAGAGCCCGAGATCTTCGCGACCACGCGGCGCTGGGGCACCGTGCTCGAGAATGTCAGCATCGACCGCAGCAGCCGGTCACTCGATCTCGACGACGCCAGCATCACCGAGAACACGCGCGCAGCCTATCCGCTCGCAGCAATTCCGAATGCAAGCCGCAGCGGTCAGGCGGCAATCCCGAAGACAATCGTGATGCTGACGGCAGATGCCTTCGGCATTCTGCCGCCCATCGCCAGGCTCACGCCGCGACAGGCCATGTATCATTTCCTCTCTGGATACACGGCCAAGGTGGCCGGCACCGAGCGCGGCGTGACCGCGCCGCAGGCGACGTTCTCCACCTGCTTTGGCGCGCCCTTCATCCCTCGCCATCCCAGCGTCTACGGCAAGCTGCTGCGCGACCTGATCGCCCGGCACGATGTTCAGTGCTTCCTGGTGAACACCGGCTGGACTGGCGGCGGCCATGGCCAGGGCCAGCGCATGCCGATCACGGTCACGCGCCGGCTGCTCAATGCAGCGCTCGACGGCGAACTGGCCACCACGGCGATGCGCATCGATCCGAATTTTGGCTTTGCCGTTCCGCTGGCCGTCAGTGGCGTGGACCCCGCCATCCTCGATCCGCGCGGCACCTGGGCGGATCCGACGGCCTATGATGCCGCCGCCCGCAAGCTGGTGGGCATGTTCGTGAAGAACTTCGCGCGCTTCGAGGATCATGTGGACGCGGACATCCGCGCGGCAAGCCCGATGACGGCCATGGCCGCGGAGTAGATTCAGCGCTCTTCATGCGCGATGCAGATTCGCCCGGTCTCGTCGCGGCTCAGGGCCTGCTCGAAGTACATGCACAGATGCGGCCCCTGCGCCTCGTGGCTGCGGCCTTTCTCGCGGTAGTAGCGGCAGGTGCCGCACGATCCGAAGTTGCTCTGCCCGCCGGCCTTCAGCTGGGCCGCCAAGAGCTCGCGAAGGCCGCGGGCCATGCGGCGCCGTGTCTTGCCTCCCAGCTCCTGCGCCATCTTCGTAAGCCGCGCCCAGGGATCATGGGCGAGCATCTCCTCTCCTGCCGGAGTCAGGGTCAGCGTGACCGAGCGCTTCTCGCCGTCGCGCAGGGCCTTGGTCACCAACCCCTTGCGCTCCAGTGCCATCACGGTCTGCGATATGGTGCCCTTGGTGGCGCCGAGATAGCGGGTCAGCGCACCTGGCGAGTTGGAAAACCGATTGGCGCGCGCCAGATAGCGCAGCGCTTCCCATTGCGCCGGATTGAGACCGCGATCATGTTCCTGCGCCCGTAACAGCCGTGACAGCCGCTCCATCGGCCAGATCAGGGCGGCGCCGTCGGCATCATCTTCTTCACTGCCCATGCCTGTCACGCGGTCAGAACGATGCCGGCCGAAGCCGGCCAGGTGAGATTGATCGCGCTGCCGGGCAGCGCCGCTCCGGCCGCATGCTGGCCATCATGCTGCAGCGACACCGACACCGCTGCCGCGACGCCGGGAACCTGCACGAGATAGCGGCTGCGGTCGCCGAGATATGTCGATGCGACGAGACTTCCGGTCACGACATTGGCGCCGGTCCTAGCCTTTCCGGTGAGCAGCGACAGTTTCTCGGGCCTCACCGCCACGTGCACGGCGTCTCCGACCGCAATCCTTGCCTCGCCCGCCGGCGCGCGCAGGGTGCCGATCGAACCTGCATCGACCGAGATCTCGGGGCCGATCTTTGTCACCCGGCCCGCAAAGAGATTCATGGTGCCGATGAATTCGGCAACCTCACGGCAGTTCGGCCGCTCGTAGAGGCCGGTCGCCGTATCGATCTGCAGCACCTTGCCACGCGCCATGACGGCAATGCGGTCCGACAGGGTGAGTGCCTCCTCCTGATCATGCGTCACGAAGACGAAGGTGATGCCGACGCTGCGCTGCAGGCTGCGAAGTTCCACCTGCATTTCCTCGCGCAGCTTCTTGTCGAGCGCGCCCAGTGGCTCGTCGAGGAGCAATACCTTGGGCCGGCATACCAGCGCGCGGGCCAGCGCCACGCGCTGGCGCTGTCCACCCGACAGCTGATGCGCGCCGCGCTGCTCATAGCCTTCAAGCTTGACCAATGCCAGCGCCTGGTCGACGCGCGCCCTTTCTTCCGCCCGTGCAAGCTTCAGGCGCTTCAATCCATAGCTGACATTCTCGACCACATTCAGATGCGGGAAGATCGCATAGCTCTGGAACACCATGTTGGTGGGCCGGAGATTGGCAGGCACGCCGGCCATGGGCTGGCCATCCAGCAAGATCGAACCGGCGGTGGGCTGATCGAGCCCGGCCAGCATGCGCAGCAGGGTGGTCTTTCCGCAGCCCGATGGTCCCAGCATGGAGAAGAACTCGCCACGGGCGATGTCAAAACTGACGCCATCGACTGCCGCCACCGGTCCGAAGTCGCGGCGGACATCCTTCAGCGAAATGATCGTATCTGCCATCGGTGCCTTCTTCATGCCGGCCTCTCCTGCACGCCGCGACGCCGTAGCAGTTCCGCCGCCACGACGAGAATCGTGGAGACCAGCAGGATCAGCGAGCCCAGTGCCAGGACGCCAGGCAGCTTGTTGGGAAACCGCAATTGACCGAAAAGGAAGACCGGCAGGGTTGGATCGGTGCCGCTGAGGAAGAAAGCCATGACGAACTCGTCGAATGAGATGATGAAGCACATGAGCAGGCTGGAGATGACCGCCGGCCAGGCAAGCGGCAGCGTCACGCGGCGGAAGGTGCCCCAGCCATCCTCGCCGAGGTCGCGCGAGGCTTCCTCGAGACTCTTGTCGAAGCCTTCGAGCCTCGACATCAGCACCATGATGGCGAAGGGCAGGCAGATGAAGACATGCGACGCGCCCACCGTCAGCAGAGACAGTTCGACATTGAGGATCCGCACGAGGATGACCAGCAGCGCCACGGCAAAGATGATGGAAGGCACCACCAATGGCAGCATGAGGGCAGCCGCAATCGCGCCTCCGCCGCGCAGCCGGTAACGGGTCAGCGCGATGGCCGTCGGAAGTCCCACTGCGGTCGCAATCACCGCGACGATGGTCGCGACGGCGAGCGAGTTCCACAGGGCACCGAGCATCGAACCATTGGCGGCCATCGATGCATAATGCTTGAGCGTGAAGCCCTTCAGCGGAAACACGGCAAATGTGTTGTCGTTGAAGGAGAAGAGCGGCATCAGAAGCACGGGGCCATAGAGGAAGACCGTAAAGAGGATGGCGTAGAGCGTGAGAGGGGTGAAGATCTTCCTCATCTCAGGCACTCCGGGCCCGGATCTTGCGATACCCTACCGCCCACATGAAGAGGAGCGAGAGCAGGGCCACGATCGCCATCATGACGATGGAGAGTGCGGCACCACGCGGCGAGTTGTCCTGCTTGAGAAAGAGCGATTGGATCGAGTTGCCGATCATGGTGCCGCCCGGTCCGCCAACCAGCGTGGGCGTCACGTAGTCACCGACGGTCGGGATGAAAACCAGCAGTGCGGCCGAGATTGTGCCCGGCAGCGAGAGCGGCAAGGTCACGCGCCGGAAGCGCTGCCACTTGCTGTCACCCAAGTCGGTGGCGGCCTCAAGCAGCGAACGGTCGATTTTCTCGAGCGAGACATAGATGGGCAGCACCGCGAATGTGACCCAGGCATGGGTCAGCGTGATCACGACGGCCGGCGGATTGTAGAGCAGAAAGCTCAGGGGCTCCGAGATGATACCAAGGCTCATCAGGCCGGAGTTGATGACGCCGTTGAAGCCCAGCATGATCTTCCAGGAAAAGACGCGCAGCAGATAGCTGGTCCAGAAGGGAATCGTGATGATGATGATCCACAGCGCCTTGTAGCGCGTCACCCGGAAGGCCAGGAAATAGGCCATGGGATAGGCGATCAGGATGACGGCTGCCGTCACCGCCAGCGACATCACCAGCGATTTCAGCATGAGGATCGCGTAGACGGGATTCTCGAAGGGGAAGGAAATCCCCATCCACATGGTCGGTTCGTCCGCCGGCTCGATCAATGCCCAGTAGTTGGCCAGCGTGAAACTGGTGTCGAGCTCGAAGCCGTTCTGCGTCCAGAAACTGAGCGTCACCAGGGCCAGCATCGGCGCGACCAGCATGGCAACGATGATCAGCATGGCCGGCGAGAGAAGCGCATAGCCCGCCGCCGGGCCCGAAAGCCCGGCGGCGGTCTGTCGTGGCATTGCGTCCGGCACGGCGGCGCTACTGCTTGAGGGCCTTGAGCTCTTCCCAGACCTTGTTCTGTTCGTTGGTCACTTCGTTCTCCTGGGTCTTGAACAGGATCGCGCTCTTCATGTGCTCGACCGGATCCTTGATGCCCATGGCGACAATGGAATCGGCCTGCGCGACCTCGAAGGACTTCATGTTGGCATGGCCGTAGCCGGAGCCATCGATCAGGGCCTTGCCAGTCTCGGGCGACAGCCAGGCATCGATGAAGTCATAGGCAAGTGCCGGATCGGCCTTGCCGGAATTGAGCAGCGTCAGGCCGCAGAACCAGGTGAAGTAACCTTCCTTCGGCTTGGCATAGGCGACCGGAATGCCCTGACCCATCAGGTTCTTGATGGTGTCGTTCCAGGAATAGGCCGCGATGATTTCGCCGGACGCGAGACCCTGCTGGATCTCGGTGGCATCGGTCCACAGCATGCGGTTGATCTGAACCGCCTTGGCGGCCATGGCCTTGGCTGCCTCGAGATCGGCGCCGGCCAGCTTGTAGGCCTGATCATACGGCATGCCGTTGACCATGGCACCAATCTGGATCACCAGCGGATCGTCGAGCAGCGCGACCTTGTCCTTGTACTTTTCATCATAGAAGATGGCCCAGGTCTCGCCGTCCTTGAAGGCATCGCCGATCAGGTCGGGACGATAGGCGATGGAGGAGTTGCCCCAGTCGGCGGGCGCCATGACGACATTGCCGCCGCTGACCACGCCATCCGCTGTCTGCAGGGCGGGAAAGATGTCCTTCCAGTTGGAGAGCTTCGCGGTATCGATGGGATTGGTCAGTCCGGCAGAGACGAAACGGTTTACCGAGTAATTGCAGGGATGCATGACGTCGGCGGCGAAGCCGGCGCGGACCTTGGCGAGGGCATCTTCCTCGCCCGCGAAAATCGAGAAGTTCGGCGGACCGCCATGCTTGTTGACGAAGGAGCCGAAATAGTCCGGCGCGTCATAGCCGGCCCATTCGAGGCAGGTCAACACCTCGGCGGCAGCCGTCAGCCGCGGCAGCACGGTGAGGCCGACGCCAAAGGCAGTGGCGCTTTTCAGCATCTCGCGGCGGGACAGTTTCCCGGTCGACATGCGGTCGATGAACTTGATGCGTTGCATTGGGGGTTTCCTCCGTTGTTCTGGTTCTTTGGCCGAAGCTTAAACCGGAAGCCGCGGAAAACGGAAGCCCTTCTCTTCAACCTCAGCGCCGGCCGGCGCCCGAGACGCGGCTCATCTCCTCGCTGGCATGGGCGGCCAGCACACGTCCCGCGAGGTAAAGCGAGCCGCAGATCAGAATGCGGGGATTGGGAGCCGCCAGCGCCGCCTGACGCAG
>JBGSNJ010000326.1:0-7863 GCA_041739715.1 Aestuariivirga sp. | reverse complement strand
GGTCCGGTGGCCCGGCGAAACGTGAACTCAAGGCGCCGGTGCCGACGCGCGCGAAGACCGATGCCGACAAGCGCCGCAGCCGCCTCACGGTGGTCAATGCCCTGACCGAGGAAGAGGGCGAGCGCGGCCGTTCGGTGGCCGCTTTCCGCCGCCGGACCGAACGTCTCAAGAAGCAGGCCCAGGGCTTCCAGATGCCGACCGAGAAGGTGAGCCGCGAGGTGGTGATCCCCGAGGCGATCACCATCCAGGAGCTTGCCAACCGCATGGCGGAACGCGCCGTCGACATCATCAAGTTGCTGATGAAACAGGGTCAGATGCATACGATCAACGATGTGATCGATGCCGACCTGGCGCAGCTCATCGCCGAGGAAATGGGGCACAAGGTCAGGCGCGTGTCGGAGTCCGACGTGGTCGAAGGCCTGGCCGGCGATACCGACGACGAAGGGTCGCTGCATTCGCGTCCGCCGGTGGTCACCATCATGGGTCATGTCGATCACGGCAAGACGTCGCTGCTCGACGCCATTCGCAAGACCAATGTGGTGTCCGGCGAAGCCGGTGGGATCACGCAGCATATCGGTGCCTATCAGGTGCAGACCAGGACCGGCCTGATCACCTTCATCGATACGCCAGGCCATGAAGCCTTCACCGCCATGCGCGCCCGCGGCGCCAAGGCCACGGATATCGTGGTGCTCGTGGTTGCCGCCGATGACGGCGTCATGCCCCAGACGGTGGAAGCCATCAATCACGCGCGGGCGGCCGATGTTCCCATCATCGTGGCGGTCAACAAGATCGACAAGCCCTCGGCCAATCCCAACAAAGTCCGCACCGATCTGCTGCGCCACGAGATCGTGGTCGAGAGCATGGGCGGCGATACCTTGGAGGTCGAGGTGTCGGCGCTCAAGGGCACCAATCTCGACAAGCTGCTGGATACCATCCTGCTGCAGGCCGAAGTGCTGGACCTGAAGGCCAATCCCGACCGCGAAGCGGGCGGCCTGGTGGTGGAAGCCCAGCTCGACAAGGGCCGCGGACCCGTCGCGACCGTGCTGGTCCAGCGCGGTACGCTGCGCCTCGGAGACATTTTCGTGGCCGGTTCTGCCTGGGGCCGCGTGCGCGCACTCATCAACGACAAGGGCGAGCAGGTGAAGGAAGCCGGTCCCTCTTCACCGGTTGAGGTGCTCGGCCTCAATTCGGCGCCCGAGGCGGGCGACCAGTTCGACGTCGTTCCCAACGAGGCGCGGGCACGCGAGATCACCGACTATCGCGACCGCAAGCGCCGCGAGAGCCGTGGTGCGGCGTCGGCGCGCTCGTCGCTTGAGCAGATGATGAGCCAGATGAAGGAAGGGGGCATCAAGGAGTTCCCGATCCTGGTCAAGGCCGACGTGCAGGGTTCGGCGGAAGCCATCGTGCAGGCGCTGGAGAAGATCGGCAACGACGAGATCCGGGCCCGCGTCATCCACTATGCGGTGGGCGGCATCAACGAGAGCGACATCGGCCTGGCGCAGGCCTCTGGAGCGGTGGTTCTGGGCTTCAACGTCCGCGCCTCCGGCCAGGCCCGCGACGCGGCGGAGCGCTCTGGCATCGAGATCCGCTATTACAACATCATTTACGACCTGGTGGACGACATCAAGGCCGCCATGTCGGGCAAGCTCGCGCCGGAGCTGCGCGAGACCTTCCTCGGCAATGCCAGGATCCTGGAAATCTTCAACATCACCAAGGTTGGCAAGGTGGCCGGCTGTCAGGTCACCGAGGGCTCGGTGCAGCGCGGCGCCAAGGTCCGCCTCATCCGCGACAACGTGGTGATCCACGAAGGTACCCTGTCGACGCTCAAGCGCTTCAAGGACGAGGTCAAGGAAGTTCAGGTCGGCCAGGAATGCGGCATGGCCTTCGAGAACTACCAGGACATGCGCGCCGGCGATGTGATCGAGTGTTTCCGGGTCGAGAAGGTTCAGCGCTCGCTGGATTGAGGACGACATGAAACCAGCTGCCGGACCATCCCAGCGACAGCTCCGGGCGGGTGAGCTGATCCGCCATGCGCTTGCGGGCATCCTGTTGCGCGGCGAGACGGGCGATCCGGAGCTCGAGCGGCTCGGCGTGACCGTGCATGAAGTGCAGATTTCGCCGGATCTGAAGATCGCCACGGCCTATATCCGCACGTTGATTGCCGGAGCGGAACCCAAGGCCCTTGAGGCATTGAACCGGAACCGGAAGTATGTTCGGGGACTTATCGCGCCGAAACTCGACATGAAGTTCATGCCGGACATTCGCTTTCGGATCGATACGGCATTGGACTATGCGTCCAAGATCGATGAAATCCTTCGTCGCCCGGATGTTGCCCGCGACCTCAAGACCGAGGAATGAAGAAGAAACGCGGCTCGCCGGTCCATGGCTGGGTGGCATTGGACAAGCCCTTGGGCATGACCTCGACGCAGGCCGTCGGCAAGGTCCGTTGGCTCTTCGGCGCCGAGAAGGCCGGACATGGCGGAACTTTGGATCCCTTGGCGACAGGTTTGCTGCCCATTGCCCTGGGAGAGGCGACCAAGACGGTCTCCGCCGCCATGGAAGGGGTCAAAACCTATCGCTTTACGGTAAAATGGGGCGAGGAGCGCTCCACCGATGATCTCGAAGGTATCGTTACGACGTGCTCGGCCAACCGGCCATCTCTGGAAAGCATTGAATCGATACTCATCCGGTTCAAGGGCGAAATCCAGCAGGTGCCGCCAGCCTTTTCGGCAATCAAGGTTGAGGGCGAGCGGGCTTATGACCTGGCCCGGTCCGGGGCGGATGTGGTCCTCGCCAGCCGGGCGGTCAGAATCGATGATCTGCGGCTGATCGCGGTCTGCGAGCAGGACAGCGCCACCTTCGAAGTCACCTGCGGGAAGGGAACCTATGTCCGTTCGCTCGCCCGCGACATGGGCCGGACCCTGGGCTGCCTCGGCCATGTCACCATGCTGCGGCGCCTCGCTGTCGGAGCTCTCACCGAGGCCCACATGATTCCGCTGGAAAAGCTTGAGGAATTGCGCCATAAGGCGCCCGGCGGAAACGCCATGGACGGGGTTCTGCGACCCATCGAGACCGTGCTGGACGGCATCCCGGCACTGGCCATGGATGAGCAGCAGGCCCAACGCCTGAGACAGGGACAATCCGTCCTTCTCAGAGGCGCGAATGCTCCCATCGCTCATGAGGCGGTTCTGATCACCAGCGGCGGCAAGCCGCTCGGGATCGGGTCTGTCGAGCAGGGAACGCTCAAGCCGAAGCGTCTCTTTAACCTGTAACCATTTGGAGATGACCGAATGACCATGACTGCTGAGCGCAAGGTTGCGCTCGTGAAAGAGTTTGCCACGAAGCCTGGCGACACGGGTTCGCCCGAGGTCCAGGTTGCGATCCTTACGGAACGCATCAACTACCTCACCGACCACTTCAAGACCCACAAGAAGGATAATCATTCCCGCCGTGGTCTCCTGACGATGGTGAGCAAGCGTCGTTCGCTCCTTGATTATCTCAAGCGCAAGGATGAAGGCCGCTACCAGACGCTGATCAAGCGTCTCGAAATCCGCCGTTAAGCGGACGACGAAAAGTCTAAAGCGTATGAGCGGGCGGATCACCGGTTTGCCGCCCGCGTCCCCGTATCGGGAATCCGGCAATAGGGCCGGGTTCCAGTTGCCCAAAGGGGATGCCGTCCAGGTGTGGTGACGCGAGTGAAGCGGCGGCGAAGGGCAAAGAGGAAACAGAATGTTCAATATCGATGTTGAAGAAATCACCTGGGGCAGCGCAACCCTGCGGCTGGAAACCGGCCGTGTGGCCCGCCAGGCCGATGGGGCCGTGCTGGCCTCGATGGGCGAGACCACCGTTCTCGCGACCGCCGTTGCCGAGCGCAGCGCCAAGCCGGGAATCGACTTCTTCCCGCTGACCGTCAACTACCAGGAAAAGACCTATGCCGCGGGCAAGATCCCGGGCGGATACTTCAAGCGCGAAGGCCGTCCGACCGAGCGCGAGACACTGATCTCCCGCCTGATCGACCGCCCGATCCGCCCGCTCTTCGTGGCCGGCTTCCGCAACGAGACGCAGGTGATCGCCACCGTGCTCTCCTACGATCTCGAAAACGACACCGACATCCTCGCGCTGGTCGCATCTTCGGCCGCGCTCACCCTGTCGGGCATTCCCTTCATGGGTCCGATCGGTGCCGCCCGTGTCGGCTACATCAACGGAGAATATGTGCTGAACCCCACCGTGGAACAGCAGAAGGTCTCCGAACTCGACCTCGTGGTCGCCGGAACGCAGGATGCGGTCCTGATGGTCGAGTCCGAGGCCAAGGAACTCTCGGAAGAGATCATGCTCGGCGCCGTCATGTTCGGCCACCGTGGCTTCCAGCCGGTGATCGAGGCCATCATCCGCATGGCCGAACGCTCGGCCCGCAGCCCGCGCGACTTCACGCCGCCGGACGAGGAGGCGCTCTACAACCAGGTCAAGGCAATCGCCGAGGCCGAGGTGCGCGCCGGCTATGCTATCCCGACCAAGGAAGCCCGCCACGAGGCCGTCGCCAAGGCCAAGGACAAGGTTCTGGCGGCGTTGACCGGCGAGGACAAGCCTGACGCGCCGCCCGCCAACAAGATCGGCGAGGCCTTCAAGCATCTCGAAAAGGATGTGGTGCGCAACGCCATCCTCGATACGGGCCTCCGCATCGACGGCCGCGACACCAAGACGGTGCGCAAGATCGTCGCCGAGGCTGGCGTGCTGCCGCGTACCCATGGTTCGGCGCTGTTCACCCGCGGCGAAACCCAGGCGCTGGTGGTCACCACGCTGGGCACCGGCGAGGACGAGCAGTACATCGACTCGCTCGACGGCACGACCAAGGGCACCTTCCTGCTGCACTACAACTTCCCGCCCTTCTCGGTCGGCGAGACGGGCCGCATGGGAGCGACCGGCCGCCGTGAGATCGGACACGGCAAGCTTGCCTGGCGCGCCATACACCCGCTGCTGCCGCCCAGTGATCAGTTCCCCTACACGATCCGCGTCGTCTCCGAGATCACCGAGTCCAACGGCTCGTCGTCGATGGCCACGGTCTGCGGCGCATCGCTCTCGCTGATGGATGCGGGCGTGCCGCTGAAGGCGCCCTGCGCCGGCATCGCCATGGGCCTGATCAAGGAAGGCGACCGCTATGCCGTGCTCTCGGACATTCTCGGCGACGAGGATCACCTGGGCGACATGGATTTCAAGGTGGCCGGCACCGCGCAGGGCGTCACCTCGCTGCAGATGGACATCAAGATCACCGGCATTACCGAGGAGATCATGAAGGTCGCGCTGTGGCAGGCCAAGGACGGCCGCCTGCACATTCTCGATCGGATGGCGGAAGCCCTCACCGGCGCCCGCGCCAGCCTGGGCGAGCATGCGCCGCGCATCGAGACGCTGAAGATCCCCACCGACAAGATCCGCGAAGTGATCGGCACCGGCGGAAAGGTCATCCGCGAGATCGTCGAGAAGACCGGCGCCAAGATCGACATCCAGGACGATGGCACGGTCAAGGTCGCCTCCTCTTCGGGTGCCGCCATCACCGCCGCGCTCAAGTGGATCAAGGGCATCGTCTCCGAGCCCGAACTCGGCGAGATCTATGAAGGCAAGGTTGTGAAGGTCGTCGACTTCGGCGCCTTCGTGAACTTCTTCGGCGCCAAGGATGGCCTCGTGCACGTCTCCGAACTGGCGCAGAAGCGCGTTGCCAAGGTTTCGGACGTGGTCAACGAGGGCGACATCGTCAAGGTGAAGCTGCTCGGCTTCGACAACCGCGGCAAGGTCCGCCTGTCGATGAAGCAGGTTGACCAGGTGACCGGCGAAGACCTGTCCAAGAAGCAGGCCGCCGAAGGCGGGTCTGAGGATGCGCCGCAGGGCGATTGATCGCCCGGCCGCTTATGGAAGATGACGGGGCGCGGTGAGAGATCACCGCGCCCCGTTTCCGTTCCATCCGTCTGCTGACGGATTACTTGCTCGGCAGCATCACCGTGTCGATGACGTGGATGACGCCATTGTCGGTCATGATGTCGGCCTTCACGACGGTGGCGTTGTCGACGGTCACCCCGCCTGCACCCTTGCTGATGGCAAGCGTGCGGTCCGGCGTGCTCTTCAGCGTGCGCACATGGAAGGGACCGGCCAGCATCTGGTTCGAGGTCAGCTTGCGCGGCAGAACATGATAGGTCAGCACGGCGACGAGCTGGTCCTTGTTCTCGGGCTTCAGCAGGTTCTCGACCGTGCCGGCGGGCAGCTTCGCAAAGGCCTCGTCGGTCGGCGCGAAGACGGTGATGTTCTCGGTGGTCGCCAGCGCGTCGGCAAGCCCGGCCGCCTGGGCGGCTGCCAGTAGCGTGTTGAAGCTGCCGGCCGACTTGGCCGTATCGACGACATTGGCCGCCGAGGCGGTGCCAACCGTCAGGCAAAGTGCGGACGTCGCCGCAAGAAGGATCTTGTGCATGGGTGTCTCCAGTGTTGTTGCAAGCGGCCCCCGGCCTGCATGTTTTCGTGATGCCCGAAGCCTGTAGCATCGAAACGGATGCCGGGCGGTTATGGATCGTGACTCCGGCACTCACAGGGCATCACGAGTCCGTGAGACCAGGCAGCTACCCCGGCCCGGAACCCGCGCATGGCTTCGATTTGCCTTTCTGATCCGGTGTGGCAGTCTGGCCCCGGGGGAGGGCCAGCACATTGTCCGCATCATCCAATATCTTTGCACCCGAGGCTGACACCTCGAAGCCGGTCACCATGTTCGGGCCGGACTTCCCCTTCGCCTTCGATGACTGGATCAAGCACCCTTCCGGCCTGGGCTCGGTTCCGGCGCACCGGCACGGGCAAGAGGTCGCAATCATCGGCGCCGGCATGGCCGGGATGACCGCGGCCTTCGAGCTGATGAAGATGGGCCTGAAGCCGGTGATCTATGAAGCGGCCCGCATCGGCGGCCGGCTGCGCTCGCAGAAATTCGAGGGCGCCGACGGCATCATCGCCGAACTTGGCGGCATGCGCTTTCCGGTCTCATCCACCGGCTTCTACCACTACGTCGATCAGCTTGGCCTCGAGTCCAGGCCCTTTCCCAATCCCCTGTCACCGGCAACGCCATCGACGGTCGTCGATCTCGAAGGCGAGACGATCTACATCGAAACAGCGCAGCAGCTGCCACCGATGTTTCGCGAGATTCAGGACTGCTGGTCCAAGGCATTGGAGGAGGGTGCTGGCTTCACGGACCTCAGACAGGCCGTGCGCGAACGGGATACCGCAAGGGTGAAGGAGATCTGGAACCAGCTGGTGCCGATCTGGGACGACCGCAGCTTTTACGACTTCGTGGCCACGTCCTATGCCTTCGCGGGAAAACCCTATCACTACCGGGAGGTCTTCGGCCAGGTCGGCTTCGGAACCGGGGGATGGGATTCGGATTATCCGAACTCGATGCTGGAAATCCTGCGCGTGGTGGCGACCGACTGCGACGAGAACCAGCGCCTTGTCGTGGGCGGCGTTGAACAAGTGCCGCGTGGCCTCTGGCGCCTGTCGCCAGACAGGATGGTCCATTGGCCGAGAGGGACCACCCTCGAACGTCTGCATGACGGGGCGCCGCGTCCCGGCGTCACCCGCATCGAGCGCGCCTACGGCGACAAGATCGCAGTGAGCGACCGCTGGGGCCATACGCGACTCTTCGATGCCTGCCTCGTGACGGTCCAGAGCTGGCTGCTGACAACTTACATGCAGTGCGAGGAAAGCCTCTTCTCGCCCAAGCTGTGGATGGCGCTCGATCGCACCCGCTACATGCAGTCGTCGAAGACCTTCGTCATGACCGACCGGCCCTTCTGGAAGGAAAAGGATCCGAAGACCGGGCGCGACGCGATGAGCATGACG
>JBGSNJ010000323.1:0-4258 GCA_041739715.1 Aestuariivirga sp. | reverse complement strand
GGCCGCGATGCGCGACGTGAGGTCCTCGGCGTCGCGCACGAAGCGGGCCGGAACGTGCGGGATGGCCTGGAAGCCCGCGTCCTTCAGCTGACGCGCCGATTCGAGCTGGACCGCCACGTCGGCCGGGTCGATTAGGGCGATGAAGACCTTGGTGCCCGGCACCAGCCGCTGTCTCAGCAGGGGCAGCTTCTCGATCTGCTTGCCGGTGATCTCAATGGACAGGTTCTGAAGGAAGGAGTGGAGGGGATCGAGGCTCATCACGGCGGCTGTCTGGCTGGAGGGGAAGGGAGCGTTCATGGTCAGTGGGGTCCGGTTCAGGCCCGGACATTGCGATGCGAAGCCTTCCGGCGCACCGGATTTTGCGACAGGGCGGTTACGAATGCGACTTATGGGAGGCCTCTCACCCTCATGTCGTTTCTGTCATGTCTCATGACGCGGATGGACAAATGACCGATTTTGGACGAGAAAGGCGGCAACAGGAGTTCCTCGCCCATGTTCGGCGACAAGCCCAAGCAATTGCCTCATCATTTCGCCCTCGTCATGGTGCCGGAGTTTACCATGATGCCGGTCACCTCGGCGATCGAGCCGCTCCGCATCGCCAACCGGCTATCGGAAAAATCGCTTTACCGCTGGACCATGCATTCGGTCGACGGCAAGCCGGTAGCCGCCTCCAATGGCATCCTCGCGATGGTCGATGGCGATCTGGCAGTGGCGCCCGAGAATGCCACCGTCATCATCTGCGCCGGCCTGAACGTGCAGCATCACGCCGACAAGCGCCTTGTCGCCTGGTTGCGCAAGATCGCCCGCAAGGGTCCCGACATCGGCGCAGTCTGCACCGGTGCCCATATCCTTGCCGAGGCCGGGCTGCTCGACGGCTACCGCTGCACCATCCACTGGGAGAACCTGCCGGGCTTCTCGGAGGCCTTCCCCGAGATCGACGCCACCGGCGGCCTGTTCGAGATCGACCGCGACCGTTTCACCAGCGCCGGCGGGACCACCGCGCTCGACATGATGCTGACGCTGATCGCCAGCCAGCATGGCCCGGAGCTCGCGTCATCGGTCGCGGAAGGCATCCTGCATGCCCCGATCCGCCATCATTCCGAACACCAGCGCATGTCGCTCCCGGCCCGAATCGGAGCCCGCCATCCCAAGCTGGTCGGCATCATCGAGGAGATGGAGGGCAACCTGGAAGAGCCGCTCTCGCCCAGCCTCCTCGCCAGGCAGGCCGGCCTGTCCACCCGCCAGCTCGAACGGCTCTTCCGCCGTTACCTGGATCGCTCGCCCAAGCGCTACTATCTCGAGCTGCGGTTGAAGAAGGCCCGTTCGCTCCTGCTGCAGACCGACATGTCGGTGATCAATGTGGCGCTGGCCTGCGGCTTCTCCTCGCCGTCGCATTTCTCGAAATGCTATCGCGCCTTCTACGGCCGCACCCCCTACCGCGAGCGCGGCATACCGGTGATCGAGGCGGCCGAACACGCCTGATGCCATTGAGAAAGGGCGGGCCGTTTCCGGCCCGCCCCGTCACCACTCAGGTTCTGGACCGGGGGCGACCAGCAGAACCTGACATGCAGCTGACTTAAAGTCATGATGCTCTGAATCTAAGCACCAATACCTAATGTAGCATAGGTCCAAACACCTTCATCAACAATCGATTTCAAACACATGGTGAAACCCACCGGTCCACCTCAGGCTGCAGCTGGTAGGATCAAGCGAACACGAAGACCTCCCAGCTCGGCATCGTCCAGTTCGATGCTGCCGCCATACATCTGGGCCGTTTCCTTGACGATCGACAGGCCAAGGCCCGAACCCGGCTTGGTCTCGTCCAGCCGCTGACCGCGCTTCAACGCGTCGGCGCGGCGCTCGGCCGGAAGACCCGGCCCGTCATCGTCAACCAGCAGCGTCAGCCAGGTGCGGCCCTGATGCGCCGCAGCGCCGCCGAGACTGGCTTTAACCACCACGCGCTTGGCGGCCCACTTGCAGGCATTGTCGATGAGATTGCCCATCATCTCCTCGAAATCCTGCTTTTCGCCCCGGAACTTGTAGGCGCCCTTGCATTTCACCTTCACCGTAACGCCCTTGTCGCGGTGGATGCGTTCGGTGGTGCGGGCGATGCCTTCGAGCACCGGCTTGATCTCGGTCACCGCGCCTAAGCCCTGGGCGCGCGCGGCGCGGCGTGCGCGGTCCAGATAGAGGCTCACGTGATCGCGCATCACATTCGTCTGCTCCACCACCTTGGCGGCAAAGGGGCTCTTGTGCACGTGGGCTTCGTTGGTCAACACGCTCAGCGGCGTCTTCAGGGCATGCGCGAGATTGCCGACCTGGGTTCGGGCGCGCTCGATGATGTCGGCGTTCGACTTGATCAACAGGTTGAGTTCGTCGGCCACCGGGCGGATCTCGGCGGGGAATTCCCCTTCGAGCTTCTCCGCCCTGCCCTCGCGGATCGCCGTCACGCCGGCCCGCAGGCGCTTGAGCGGAAGCAGGCCATAGTTCACCTGCAGCAGCACGGCAACCATCAGTCCGATTCCGAGCAGGCCCAGCACCACGAACAAGGTGCGGCGGAAGGCATCGATCTCACCCTTCAGCTCGTCGAAATTCCCAGCCACCAGAAAGGAATAGTTCCGTTCGTTGTCGCCGAGCTTGAAGTTCTGCTGGATGACCCGCAACTGCGTGCCGTTCACGTCGGTCATGAAGAAGCTCGCAACGCCATCGGGCCGTCGGCGCGCCAGCAGCCCGCCATCCGGATTGAGCCGCTGCTCAAGCAGCGAGGCGGAGGCCAGACCCGGCAGGTTGCTGCCGTCGTCAACCTGCACCTGCCAGTACCAGCCCGAGAGCGGCAGGCTGAAGCGCGTGTCGGCCAGTTCGCTGTCCAGCAGCGGTGTGCCGTCCGGTGCCGGATCGACATTGGCGAGCAGGCCGTCCATCACGGCCTGCAGCCGCGCATCGAAGTTGCGCTCGAGCGCCTGCTGGAACAGCGTGGCAAGGAGAATGGCAGCCAGAACCAGCAGGACGATGCTGACGGCGGCAGAGGAGAGGATCAGCCGGCTGGAGAGCGACCTAGGCCGCATTATCCGGCTCGGAGACGCAATAGCCCATGCCGCGGATGGTGTGCAGCACATCGGTGTTGAGCTTCTTGCGCAGGCGCCCGACGAACACCTCGATGGTGTTCGAATCGCGATCGAAGTCCTGGTCGTAGAGATGCTCCACCAGTTCCGTGCGCGACACGACCTTGCCCTTGTGGTGCATGAGATAGGCCAGCAGGCGGAACTCAAGCGACGTCAGCTTCACCGCCGTGCCGTTCACCGTGACGCGCGCGCTCTTGGTGTCGAGCTGTACCGGCCCGCAGGACAGTTCGCTGGTGGCATGCCCGGCACTGCGGCGCAGCAGGGCACGGACTCGGGCCAGGACCTCCTCCATGTGGAACGGCTTGGCCACATAATCGTCGGCGCCGGCATCGAAGCCTGCCACCTTGTCGCTCCAGCGGTCGCGTGCAGTGAGGATCAGAACCGGCATCTTCTTGCCGGCGCGGCGCCACTTCTCGAGGACGCTGACGCCATCGAGGACCGGCAGGCCCAGGTCCAGGATCACGCCGTCATAGGGCTCGGTGTCGCCCAGGTAATGTCCCTCTTCGCCATCTGCTGCGGAGTCGACCACGTAGCCCGCATCTTGCAGGGCCTGGACAAGCTGCCGGTTGAGATCCGGTTCGTCTTCCACGACGAGAATGCGCATGGGTTTCCCTTGATCTGCGGCGGGTCAGGGTGCATCGCCGGTGGCATCGATGGGAACCACCCGCACCTTGTTGTTGACCTTGACTTTCACAAAATACTTGTCGCCCCGCAAGGTTACGTTGAGCGGCGTGCCGTTTGGAACCATGCGCAGGGCCCGGTTCACGGCAACCGACGGCGGAATGATCATGGCCGGCTTGGGCTGGCTCGTAACCCTCGGAGTTACCGGCGCTTTCAGCTTGACCTGCGCATCCGCCTGCAGGCCCGTCTCGAACAGGACGGCCAGGGCAAAGGCAGCGATGGTCAGGATTCGGCGCATGGGTTTCCTTCTGATGATGCCCTTCTAGGCCTTTCAACCTGAACTGAAGATGAATGTGTTTGTGGCGAAAATCACAGACAAGTCCAAGAGATAGGGTTCTCCGCCGCGCCTTGCAAGTCAACGGCGGCCCGCTCTGGCGGCCGTGACGGCCGGAAACACCAGGCCCGCCACCTTTTCCAGCGAACGCCCGCCGATATAGCCGCCGACTCCGATCCCG
>JBGSNJ010000320.1:0-5790 GCA_041739715.1 Aestuariivirga sp. | reverse complement strand
GCTGGGGCCGGAACCGCCGTGGACGGGGGCGCGACGATGATCGCGGTCCTCCCCGCGAGGGGCATCGGCCGCGGTCTGAGCGTCCGGAGGAGGATCACTCCCCCGCGGACATGCAGGTCATCACACCCATGATGCAGGCGGCGCCAGAACCAGCTTCGACGGCTCCGTCGGCCAGCGCGGGCGAGGCCATGGCCGAACCGGCACCGCGCAAGTGGCAGCCACCTGCCCCGACGATCAGCGTGGAACCCGCAGAACGCAAGTCTGGCTGGTGGAGCAAGCGTTAGATTACAAAGGTTTAACCCGTGTTTCTGCATGTTTTGCGGGAACATGGGTGGACCGGCCCGCGCGACACCTGTAGCAGGCCTCAAACTCGCCTCAATCCCCGTCGATTGAGGCCGTGGAAGGCATGATGCGCAATCGCGACCCACAGATCATTCGAAGGTTTATCGCCAGCTTTCTGGCGATGATGATGGCATTCGCCGGAGCTTTGCCGGCACAGGCGCAGTCTGGCCGCCTGCCGCTCATCCGCGATGCCGAAATCGAAGGACTGATGCGCATCTATACCCGGCCTATCCTCAAGGCCGCTGGGTTGAATCCGAAGGCGGTGCGCGTCTATCTCATCAGCGATCCGCGCATCAACGCCTTCGTCGCGGGCGGACAGCGGATCTTCATCAATACCGGACTTCTGACCGAATCGCCGACCCCCAACGAAGTGATCGGCGTTCTGGCCCATGAGACAGGCCATATTGCCGGCGGTCATCTGGCGCGCATCGGCAGCGAACTCGACCGCGCCAGCGTGACGGCAATCGTCGGCATGCTGGTCGGACTGGCCGCGATGGTGGGTGGCGCTGCAGCAGGTCAGACCGAAGCCGCGCAGGCAGGACAAGGCGTGATGATGGGCAGCCAGGGCCTGGCCCAGCGCAATGTACTGACTTACCAGCGCTCGATGGAATCGGCAGCAGACCAGGCCGCGCTGAAATACCTGAAGGCGACGGGTCAGTCGCCAAAGGGCATGCTCACGCTCTTCGAAAAGCTCGCCAGCCAGTCGATTGCCACGCTGCAGAACGTCAGCCCCTATGTGATGTCACACCCCATGCCTTTCGAGCGCATCCGCAATCTCGAAACGGCGGCAAGGGCATCACCCTACTTCGACAAGAAGGACCCGCCAGAGCTGATGCTGCGCCACCAGCTGATGCAGGCCAAGCTCGCGGGCTATCAGAACTCGGCGAAGGCGGTGTTCCGCGACTATCCGACATCCGACCAGTCGATGCCGGCGCGCTACGCCAGGGCCATCGCCATGTACCGCCAGGGCGACATCAAGAATGCTCTGCCGGTGCTCGACAGCCTGATCAAGGATCTGCCCGAGAACCCCTATTTCTGGGAGCTCAAGGGACAGGCGCTGATGGAGTCCGGCCGCCCGTCGGAGGCGCTTGAACCGATCCGCAAGGCGATGAAGCTGCTGCCCAACAGCGGGCTGATCCAGATTCTCATGGCGCAGGCGCTGATCGGGACCAACAACAAGAACAATGCCAAGGAAGCCGTCAGCCTACTGAAGAAGGCCCAGCGAACCGAAAACGACATGCCGGTGCTGTATCAGTATCTTGGCATGGCCTATGGCAAGATGGGTGACATTCCCCGCGCCGAACTGGCAACGGCCGAGTTTGCAATGCTGCGCGGCGACCGCAAGCTGGCCCTCGACAAGGCCAATGCCGCGCAGAAGCTGTTCAAGACCGGCACCCCGGAATGGACTCGCGCTAACGACATTTTGACTTTTGCCAGCCGTAAGTGACGTAGACGCCACAGCCGTTTCCGGGCAGTGTCGGCACAAACCAGAGGATCAATATGCTCAAGACCCTTCAGGCCGCCACCCTCGTGTTCGCCGTCGCAACCGCGCCCGCGCTGGCCGGCGGATTTGACGATGCCCAGCGCAAGGAAATCGGCGATATCGTCCGCGACTACCTGCTCGAGCACCCCGAGATCCTGCTCGAGGTCAGCAAGAAGCTCGAGGAGAAGCAACAGGCCGAGGAAACTGCCAAGCGCGAGGATGCGCTGAAGGCACTGGCGGGCGATATCTTCCGCATGAAGGGCGATCACGTCGCGGGCAATCCCGAGGGCGACGTCACGATAGTCGAGTTCTTCGACTACAATTGCGGCTGGTGCAAGAAGGGCATGCCCGAGGTCCTGGCCATGGTCGAGGAGGACAAGAACCTCCGCTTGGTGCTGAAGGAGTTTCCGATTTTCGGCGGCGACTCGGATTATGCGGCCAAGGCGGCGCTCGCCTCGCAGAAGCAGGGAAAGTACTGGGAGTTCCATGTCGCCATGCTGGGACACGAGGGCAAGGTCACGCGTGAGACGGTCGACAAGATCGCAGCCGAGGTGGGCCTCGATGTCGCAAGACTGAAGACCGACATGGAAAGCCCGGAGGTCGCGGAAACCATCCGCAAGAACCAGGAGCTTGCGACGGCCCTCGCCATCGGCGGCACCCCGGCCTTCGTGATCGACAACCAGGTGGTTCCGGGCTATCTGCCCAAGGATGGCCTCATGGCGTCGGTCAACAAGGTACGCGAACAGGGCGGCTGCAAGGTCTGTTGATTGTCCACCGGTCCTGCCGGCGACGCTTCCAACCTCTCACCGGACCGCCTATAAGCGGTTGTCCAACCTCGGAATCGTGGCGCAGGAATGAAGCCCATCTACGTGCTGAACGGCCCGAACCTCAACATGCTCGGCCAGCGTGAACCCTCTGTCTATGGCGCAGAGACCCTGCCCGAGATCGAGAAGCTTTGCCGTGCAAGGGCCACTGAACTCGGGCTCACCGTCGACTTCCGCCAGTCCAACATCGAAGGCGAACTGGTCTCGTGGATCCAGGAGGCGCGCAGCAAGGCCTCGGGGATCGCCCTCAATGCCGGTGCCTACACCCATACGTCGGTTGCAATTCACGACGCACTCCGCGCCGCCGACGTTCCCGCAGTCGAGGTTCATCTCTCGAACGTCTACAAGCGCGAGGCGTTCCGGCACCACAGTTTCATCGCGGCAGCCGTCAATGGCGTCATCTGTGGTTTTGGAAGCCACAGCTATGTACTTGCCTTGGAGGCCCTCGCATCCCTCGTCAACATCAACAAGAAGGGTTGAGCAAATGCCCTCGAAGAAAAAAGCCCCGGCGGCACCCGCTGCCGCATCCAAGTCCGACCCCGAACTGGACCTGATCAACAGCCTCGCGGAGATCCTCAACAGGACCGGCTTGTCGGAGATCGAACTGGATCGCAGGGGAACCCGGTTGCGCGTCTCGAAGCAGGTCACGGTTACCGCCATGGCAGCGCCTGCCGTGCACCATCAAGCGCCCGTCGCCACGGCCACGCCGGCCGGTTCGCCAGCACCGGCAGAAGTCCCGGCGAGGGGCAAGGAGGCCGATCATCCCGGCACCGTCAAGTCGCCCATGGTCGGCACGGTCTATCGCGCGTCGACACCGGGAGCCGCACCCTTCGTGGACGTCGGAAGCACCGTGAAGCAGGGCCAGACGCTCCTCATCATCGAGGCGATGAAGACGATGAACCAGATCCCCTCCCCGCGCGACGGCCGCGTCACCCACGTCTTCGTCGACAATGGCCATCCGGTCGAATTCGGCGAGCCTCTGGTGGTGATCGAGTAATCCATGTTCGACAAGGTCCTCATTGCCAATCGCGGCGAAATCGCACTGCGCGTCCTGCGTGCCTGCCGCGAACTCGGCATCCAGACCGTCGCCGTGCATTCAACCGCGGATGCGGACGCCATGCATGTGCGGCTGGCCGATGAGAGCGTCTGCATCGGACCGCCGCCCGCGCGCGACAGCTATCTGAACATTCCGGCCATCGTGGCCGCCTGCGAGATCACCGGCGCCGAGGCGGTCCACCCCGGTTACGGCTTCCTCTCGGAGAACGCCAAGTTCGCCGAGATCCTCACCGAGCACGGATTGAAGTTCATCGGCCCCAGCGCCGAGCATATCCGCATCATGGGCGACAAGATCACCGCCAAGCTCACGGCGAAGGAGCTTGGCATCCCCGTCGTTCCGGGCTCGGATGGCGGCGTGTCCGAGATCGGCGAGGCCCGGCGCATCGCAGCGGACCTCGGATATCCGGTGATCATCAAGGCCACCGCCGGCGGTGGCGGCCGCGGCATGAAGGTGGCACGCAGCGAAGCTGATCTCGAAGTGGCGATCAACACGGCACAGAGCGAGGCCAAGGCCGCCTTCGGCAATGGCGACGTCTATATCGAGAAGTATCTCGAGAAGCCGCGCCACATCGAAATCCAGATCCTGGGCGACGGCAAGGGCCGCGCCGTGCATCTCGGCGAACGCGACTGCTCCCTGCAACGCCGCCACCAGAAGATCTGGGAAGAGGCCCACTCCCCGGCCCTCAACGCCGTGCAGCGCGAGGAAATCGGCGGTCGCGTGGCCGAAGCCATGCGCAAGCTCAGCTACGAGGGCGTCGGCACCATCGAGTTTCTCTACGAGAACGGCGAGTTCTACTTCATCGAAATGAACACGCGGCTTCAGGTCGAGCATCCGGTCACCGAAGCGATTACCGGGCTCGACCTCGTGCAGGAGCAGATCCGCGTCGCCTCCGGCGCCGACCTGCCCTACAGCCAGAGTGACATCACCTTCGCTGGCCATGCCATCGAGTGCCGCATCAATGCGGAGAATCCCACGACCTTCGCCCCATCGCCAGGGCGGGTTGATGCAGTGCATTTCCCCGGCGGCCTCGGCTGCCGCGTGGATTCGGCGCTCTATGCCGGCTACCGCATCCCGCCTTACTACGACAGCCTTATCGGCAAGCTCATCGTCTCGGGCAAGTCGCGGACCGAGTGCATGATGCGGCTGAAGCGGGCGCTCAGCGAATTCGTCGTCGAAGGCATAGAGACGACGATCCCGCTCTTCCAGCAATTGCTGGCGGAACCCGACATCATCGACGGTCACTACGACATTCACTGGCTGGAGCACTACCTCGCGCGGAATGTCTGATGTCGGGGACAATTACGCCGCAAGTCCTGCTGAAAGCCTATGCCGCCGGGATCTTCCCGATGGCGGAAAGCGCCGGAGACAACGCGCTCTACTGGGTTGAACCCGACTGGCGCGGGATCATCCCCCTCAATGGCCTGCGCATATCGCAATCGATGCGCAAGACGGTGAAGCGGCATCCGTTCGAGATCCGCATCGACTCCGACTTCGCTGCCGTGATTGCGGCCTGCGCCGAGCGGACCAGCGGCCGCAAGGCCACATGGATCAACGGGCGCATTCGCAGTCTCTACACGCAGCTGCATCGCGCCGGTTTCTGCCACAGCGTCGAATGCTGGCAGGGCGGCAAGCTCGTGGGCGGCCTCTATGGCGTGCGGCTCGGTGCCATCTTCTTCGGCGAGAGCATGTTCTCCCGCGTCACCGATGCCAGCAAAGTGGCACTCGTTCACCTCGTGGCACGCCTCAACGCCGGCGGATTCCGCCTTCTCGACGCGCAATTCACCAATCCGCACCTGGAACGGCTGGGCGCCATTGCAATCCCGAAGGCCGAGTATCAGCGGATGATGGAGCCCCTGCTGGAACTCGAAGCCGATTTTTGGAGCTTCGATGGCGACGACGACCCAGCCCGCGTCCTCGCGCTGGCCCAGCCGCGTTAGGCTTCGGACCCATAAAATCGCTATGCAAATCAGTTGTAGAGTGATTCAAGCTCTCTGAGGAGAGCGGTGATGACAGAGGGTTTCTGGCTGAGCGAGGCGCAGTTTGGGCGGCTGGTGCTGTATTTGCCCAATGACACGCGGGGCGTT
>JBGSNJ010000259.1:0-4421 GCA_041739715.1 Aestuariivirga sp. | reverse complement strand
CCCAGGGCTTCGCCCGCCACGTAGCTGAGCGGGCCGCAGATGGCGCCGA
The DNA here is from genome assembly GCA_041739715.1 of Aestuariivirga sp. GTDB lineage: Bacteria > Pseudomonadota > Alphaproteobacteria > Rhizobiales > Aestuariivirgaceae > Aestuariivirga. The sequence continues at coordinate 4,372 of JBGSNJ010000259.1, read as the reverse complement.
GCAGGGCCTGGAGCACCCAGCGGCCCGACAGCCAGCCAAGGCTCGCATGCGGCAGGGTGCCGAAGCCGAACCAGAGCGCAATGATCCAGACTGGCGGAGCCCACTGGCCGGCTTCGGTGCCGGCATATGTGATGATGCCGCTGGCCAGAAACCCGCCCTCCACCAGGACGCCGAGCAGGGTGATGCCGGCAATCAGGAACGCCTCCTGGGCAAGGCGACCGGCATTGACGGCCAGATGCAGGGCCACCACCAGCAGGGCGGGTAACGACCCCAGCCAAGGCCAGCCGCCCGCGCCGCCGCTTACGGCGGCGAACCACGCGACTTCGAAGAGCAGGAAGTTCGCCACCATGCCGACGAACTGCAGCGAACCGAACCGATTGATGCTCACCTGCGTATTGGCCCTGAATTATCTTGATGGAGGAACGAATGCCGGCAACCGGATCGGATACGAAGCGGCAGACCATGTGGTTTACAGCGGCGGCGCTGTGCGCCCTCTTGGCAGTGACTGGCGCGGCGCCGCCGGCCACGGCGGAAGGTGTGCCGCTCGACAATGCCGGAATCCGGTCGATGGTCACGGGCAAGCGCATCTATCTGGCGACACCGATGGGCGGCGAGCTTCCGCTCTACTACCGGGCCAATGGACGGGTTGACGGGACCGGCGAGGCGGTCGGGCTGGGCAAGTATTTGAAACCAAAGGACAGCGGCCGCTGGTGGGTGGCGAACAACAAGCTCTGCCAGAAGTGGCAGGAGTGGTACGACGGCCGCACCTTCTGCTTCAAGCTGAATCGCATATCGAACTCCAAGGTCTACTGGATGCGGGATGACGGCAGATCCGGCATCGCGCGGGTGGGGCGCTAGGCCAATGGCATCCGCAGGGCCGGGCACGGGAAGGCGATCCGTTTGATTTAGGGCCATCAAGACCTGCAACCTTTGCGTGCAACAAACTATTGCCGCATGTTGGGGGTTAAGAAATGCGCATGACCATGTTCCAGTCAAAGACCTCCAGTCCACTGCGTGCGGCGGCGCTGCTGAGTTGCCTTTTCATGTTGGCTGCCCCGGCCGCCGCGGACACCATCAAAGATGTTTCGGCCTCTTACAATGTGGATGTCGGGCCGATGACCATGATGGTCATCCGGTTCGGCGCCAGCTTCTCCGGCGATGCCGTGCGCGCCCAGGCGACGATCAAGAGCAAGGGCATCAGCGCCGTCTTCTCCGAATACAGCGCGCGCGCGGAAGGCGAGGGGCGGCTCGATGGCGGCGCCATTCAGCCGGCGCTGTTCAAGCTTTCGCGGGAGCGCGATGACCGCAAGAAGCGGACCACGATCCAGTGGGGCGACGGCGGAACGGTCTCGATGGACCCGCCGGCCCACAAGAAGCCCGAGGTTCAGGCCCGCGTTGAAAATGCACTGACGGCGGACGTGTCGGACCCGATCACGGCCATCCTCAGGACGGGCACGGCCGGCGACAACCCGTGCAACTCCGCCCAGAAGGTGTTCGATGGCCGCGATGTCTTCGAACTGTCCTTCAGCGAGGGCAATGGCAACAAGCTGAAGAGCGACGCGGCCTATCGCGGGCCGGTCAAGAATTGCCAGGTGCGCTGGCACGCCATCGCCGGGCGGTCCGCCGAGAAGGGCGAGCCCGACGAGGTCTATGGCGTGTCCTTCGCACCGGTCGGCACCCTGGTTTCCGGCCATACCCTGTGGTTCCCGGTGTCCCTGACCGGCTCGGTCAAAGGACTGGACTTCGAGGCCTATGTGACCAAGCTCGGCGTCGATGGCGGCCAGCAGGTTGAGGCCCCGGCGCAGAACTGACTGCGGCTGCGATCGCGCGGCACGCACGCCCCTCGTCCGGAATCCCGCCATGGCAGGTCCTGCCGGACAGCGCGCATGACTGGCCATCGGTTGACTTGCGCCGCACCGCTCGCATGATGGTTGCACGCGAGTGAGTCGCCGGTCGTCTTCGGACCTTCGGCGGCCACTTGAGCTTGGGAGGGACGGGACATGGGACTTGAGGCATTGATCGTTGCGCTCATCATCGGCGCGGTCGCGGGCTGGCTCGCGGGCTTCGTCGTCAAGGGCCGCGGCTTTGGCCTGATCGGCGACATCGTGGTCGGCATTGTCGGCGCCCTGGTGGCCAACTGGCTGTTTCCGACTCTCGGGCTGAGCCTCGGCGGCGGCTGGTTGGGCGCCATCCTGGCATCGGCCACCGGCGCCATCCTGGTGCTCATCTTCATCAAGCTGGTGCGCCGGATCTGATCGCTAGGCGCAGTCTCGCGCCTCCCCACGCGGCCTAGCGCGCCCGCAACGCGTTGCGGGACGCGAGTTCCTTCAGATAGTGGTCTTCCTGCCTCCCGTGCCGGGTCTCGCGCAGGCGCTGGACCGCTAGGTCCGACACCATGTCGGTGAAGCGCCGTGGCTTGGCGAAGAGAAAGCCTTGAAGATAGCCGCAGCCTTCGTTGCGCAGGACCTGGGCCTGCGCTTCGGTCTCGATGCCTTCGGCGACAACGTCGATGCCGATGTCGCGCGCGATGCGGATGACGCCGCGGATGATCGCGATGTTCACCGGGGTGGTCTCGATGCCGGCCACGAAGGAGCGGTCGATCTTCACCTCGCAGAACGGAAAGCGCTGCAGGTAGCTGAGCGAACTGTAGCCCGTTCCGAAGTCGTCGAGGGCGAGCCCGATGCCGAGACCGAGCAGCTCCTGAACCACGCGCTCGGCGATCGCCTCACCGCCCAGGATCGCGGTTTCGGTCACCTCCAGAACGAGACGGGCGGGCGGCAGGCCGGTGTCCGCGAGCGAACTGCGCACGGCTTCCACGATGCTGGCCGAGCGAAACTGGCTGGGCGAGACATTGACGGCGATCCGGCAATCATCGGGGAAGGACGACGCCTGCCGGCAGGCCCGCTGGATGGCCCAGTTGCCGAGCGCCGTCATCAGCCCGGCTTCTTCGGCCATCGGAATGAAGGCGCTGGGCTGAAGCAGTCCGCGGGTGGGATGGTTCCACCGCATCAGCGCCTCGTAGCCCGTCACGGCCTGGGTGTAGGTGTTCACGATCGGCTGGTAGTAGAGCTCCAGCGTGTCGTCCTGGATGGCGGAGTTGAGTTCCGCCTCCAGCATCTTCCGCCGCTCGCGATGCGCCCGCATGTTGGGCGTGAAGACGCAGAAGCCGTTCCGGCCCCGCTTCTTGACGTCGTAGAGCGCCAGGTCGGCGCTGGTCAGCAGGTCCTTCACGCCACGCGCATGCAGCGGGCATATGGCCGCACCGACGCTTGCGCCCACCACGATGTCGTGGCCCTCGATCGCCACCGGGTGCGACATCGCCTGCACGATCGCGCCGGCCACGATCGCGACGTCGTCAGGGTGATTGAGATGATGCAGCAGCACGGCAAACTCGTCGCCGCCCAGGCGGCCGATGGTGGTCCTGTGGCCCGCCGTCGCTGCGCGCAGCCGCTGGACGGCCGTGCGCAAGACCATGTCTCCGGCGTCATGGCCGAAGAGATCATTTACAGCCTTGAAACGATCGAGATCCACGGTCAGCAGCGCGGTTGCGTCGCGGTGCAGCGCCACGGCCTCGCTCAGCGCATTCATGAAGCAGAAACGGCTTGCGGCCCCTGTCAGCGCATCGGTATTGGCCTGCCGCTCGATCTCGGCCGTGGCCAGGACGCGCTCGGTCGCGTCCTGTATGGTTCCTTCGATGTACAGTGGCTTGCCGTCGGTATCGCGAACGTACCATGCATTTTCGGTGATCCATGCCCGCTCCCGCGTGCGGTGGCGATAGACCTCGGAGACGAGGTCGCGGACGAAGCCCTGCGTGCTCAGCAGGTGGTGAAAGTGATGGGCGCGCTCTGGGTCGACATACCAGCTGCCGCCATGCGTCTTGACGGCAAGGAGATGCTCCTCCTCGCTGTTGTAGCCGTTGAAGGTGTAAAGCGCGCGATTGGCGCGGATAGGCGTGCCATCCAGAAAATCAAGATAGATTCCGCAGACCGCGTTGTCGAAGAGGCTCTGGTACTCGAGTTCGGCACGGTCGCGCCGCGGACGCGCCTGGTCGAGGTCCCCGTCGGTGAGCCCTCGAGGGTCGAGCACGAGGTGCAGATCGGGTTCGTGGGCCCGGAGCCGACGCCCCCCGTGGTGCTCGGGCTCAACTTCGCCAAGATCGAGTTCGAGTACAAGCCGCAGAAGCCGGACGGCACGCTCGACTACCACGAGACGTGCATCTGGCGCGCGGGCATCGGGTTCATCTGCATCCTGGGCTTTGCCGACCTGGGCTTCGAGCGACAGCCCGACTCGATCGAGACCCGGGTCGTCCACGACGATGCGCGCGGCGGGACGGTGGTCCTGACCATCGCCCGCTGGAACGAGCCGGTGATCG
>JBGSNJ010000253.1:0-1957 GCA_041739715.1 Aestuariivirga sp. | reverse complement strand
CGCATCGACTGCCGCGGAAGCCGCTTCGTCTATCGCGGCTGGCGCGGCGGCAACCGTTACGAAGTCGTCCTGCGGTCCCGCGATGGCCGTGTGATGAGCGTGCGGCGCATCCGCCGGTAGCGCTGCGCGTCAGAGTTTCAGATTGAGGTCCCGCACGAATTGCGCAAGCCCGGTTCGGCGGCGGCGGCGCAGGCGTTCGGCCGTGAGGATGGCAGCGATCTGCTGGCCGGCGAGATCGAGATTCTCGTTGACGATGACATAGTCGTATTCCGGCCAATGGCTGATCTCGCTCGAGGCCTCGGCCATGCGCTTGGCAACGACGCTGGCGGAGTCCTGGGCGCGGCGGATGAGGCGTTCGCGCAGCTCTTCGGCCGAGGGCGGAAGGATGAAGATGCGCACGAGATCGCCCTCCATCGCCTCGGCCAGCTGCTGGGTACCCTGCCAGTCGATGTCGAAGAGAACGTCGCGGCCCCAGGCCAGGGCCTCCTCCACCGGTGCGCGCGGCGTGCCGTAGAAGTTGCCGAAGACCTCGGCGTGTTCGAGAAGCTGCCCACCGTCGCGCAGGCGCGCAAACTCCTCCTTGCTGATGAAGTGATAGTCGCGCCCGTTCACTTCGCCGGGCCGCGGCGGGCGGGTGGTGACCGAGACCGACATGGTGATGTTGCGATCGGACGCCAGCAGCCGCCGCGACAGCGTGGATTTCCCCGCGCCCGAAGGCGAGGACATGACGAGGAGCAGGCCGCGGCGGGGAATTTCGATCATGCTGTCACTCGATGTTCTGAACCTGCTCGCGCATCTGGTCGATTACCGTCTTGAGATCGAGGCCGATGGCGGTGAGCGACCGGTCTATGGCCTTGGAACAGAGCGTGTTGGCCTCACGGTTGAACTCCTGCGCCAGGAAGTCGAACTTACGGCCGATGGCATCGCCCGAGTCCAGCAGCTTGCGGGCGGCCTCGACGTGTGACACCAGCCGGTCCAGCTCCTCCTGAATGTCGCTGCGCGTGGCGATGAGGATGGCTTCCTGGTGCAGGCGGCCGGAATCGAGGTCAGCGCCGGTCTCCATCAGACGGGCGACCTGTTCGGCCAGCCGGGCCCGGATGGCCTCGGCACTGCGGGCCGGATTGTCGCGGGCCGCGGCGACCAGAGACTCGACGCGTTCGATCTGGGCCGTGAGAACCGCAGCAAGCCGCGCTCCCTCCTCGCGCCGCGCGGCATCCAGCCCTTCGAGCGCCCGAAGGAAGGAGGCCAGAATTGCGGCATGGCGGCGTTCGACCTCTGCTTCGTCCTCGAGCGGCGTGGCCGCATCCAGCACGCCGCGCAGGCCCAGCAGCTGATCGGCCCGGAGCGCGTCCCCGCCGATGCGCCCGCGTAACACTTCACCGGCCGCGATGACCTGTTCCAGAACTTCCGTGTTGAGACGAACCTCCTCGGACCTGGTGGCGCCCGTGACGTTCAGGCTGGCCTGAAGGTTGCCACGCTTGAGGATGCGGGATGCCGCAACGCGCAGCTGCGGCTCGAGCGCTTCATATCCGGCGGGGAGACGGCAGCGCAGGTCGAGAGCCTTGCCGTTGACGCTCTTGACCTCCCATTGCCAGTGAAGGCCATCGAGGCTTCCCGCGCTGCGGGAATAGCCGGTCATGCTGGAAATCGCCATGGCAGTCCCGCGAAGAATCACTCGATCAACGTCTTAGATCACTTGCAGGATCAGCGCAAAACGCTGCGCCGTCGATCAGCGGCGCGGATTCGGCACCGGAATGGCAACCAGCTTGCCATCCACTTTCACCAGGCTGCCCGGTTCGAGATCGGTCACGGCCACCTGCGCCGCAGGCTTCTGCACCGGTTTCGAGACCAGAGCCTGCCCGGCAGCCGGGGTCTCGGCTTCCGCGGCTGGCGGATCAACCGTGACAGAGGCGAGTGCCGCCGGCTTGGGCTGCGGAACAGGAACCGCGGCCGGGCC
>JBGSNJ010000228.1:0-1648 GCA_041739715.1 Aestuariivirga sp. | reverse complement strand
TCGGCAAAGCGCCGCGCGGCGGCGGGACCGTCGATCACCTGCCAGTCCACCACCACCGCCTGGGAAACAGGTCCCGCCCATTCGACGTAGGTGAGCGCGATCCTGCCATGAAGACCCTGCGTGATGGCGGACACCACATCGGGATGCGCGATGGCCGCGACATAGCCGTCGCGCTGCAGCTTGTGCTCGTCGAAATCCATCGACCGCGAGATATCGACCGCGAGGATGAGTTCGAGGTCGACCGGCTCCACCTGCGCAGCCGCAGGGGCGGCGGCGAAGGGCAGCAGCGCAAGACAGGCAGACAGCAGGCGACGGAACATGGCAGGCCTCCATGCCGAGTGGTTCTGGCGTAGCAGCCTAGGGCTCTGGACTCTCAGCGCCAATCACAACTGCGTATTCGCGACAGCCCGCTTGCCGCATGGCCGTTTCGTTGGCTATTGTCGCGCCTTACCGACCGGCAAAGGCGAGACAGTGAGTTCCGGGCTTTGGTACTACATGAAACCCAGCGGACCTGAGGGACCCTTAAGCTGGAAGCGTCTCGAGGACCTGGTCAAGGCTGGAATTCTTGGAGAGCGGGATCTCGTGAGGCGCGAGAACGACGCGGACTGGCTCTCGTTCGCCGATGCAAGGCCTGTCGCTTCATCGGCTTCCGACGCAAAGGCCTCACCTCATCTCCTGGCAGACGACGCGCACTTCCGTCACGACCAGTCGATCCGTGAACTGCCATGGAGTTTTGCGCTGCGTGTGGCGGCAATCGTCGTTCCGGCAGCAGTTCTCGCTTTCGGCTATCACGCTTCTACGGATTTCGATTTTCAGCAGAGTTCGGCTTTCGCCATCGCCATTGGCATCATCATTCTCGTCCTCTTCTACGCCGTTCACTGGGAGCTCTTCGAAATCCTTCAGGACTGGGAAGTGGGCAGCCGTATCGAGGGGGATTCGGGGCGGCTGGTCTGGTGGTCGGGGCCCAATCCGGCAACGCGCCATGCGGTGCGTCTAGACACTGTGAGGAGTATCTTGCTCAAGCCCGGGACGGACACGGATGGAAGTCACATCGCACTTGTCGACAACGAAGGTCGGGCGACCAAGATCGATACGAGGTGCGTGAAGGATCCGGCCGCATGGTCAGCAGCCTTAAACCGGCGCTATCCTCACATCACGGCGATCGGCGCTTCGGAGAGAAGCGGTTGAGGATCGTTTGGAGACAATGGAAGAGAACATTTGGGGAAAGACATGGCGCGCCCTACGGGAGTCGAACCCGTCTTTGCAACGTGAAAGGCTGCCGTCCTAACCGATAGACGAAGGGCGCCCGCGCTTTGAATGGGCGCTCTATAGGGGGGTTCGCCGGGTCTGGCAAGTCTCAAGCGACGCGTGCGGCATCTTCGATCTGGAGCGAGGGAACCCGGCTGCCGGACCAGTCGTCCACCGTCAGCCGGCCCGCCACATGCAGCGGAAAACGCCGCTCGGAGAGCAGCAGTTCGCCCAGCTCCGTGCCCATGGCGCGGAAGGCGATGGCCTTGATCCGCTTGCCGTCGTCGGCGGCCAGCGTCAGCCGGATATGGTCGGTTCCCGCCGCATCGGCATAGACCACGCGATGCGCCGGAAAGGCAAAGACCGGCGCAGGATTGCCCGATCCGAAAGGCCCCGCCTG
>JBGSNJ010000215.1:0-2145 GCA_041739715.1 Aestuariivirga sp. | reverse complement strand
GCCACGCGGCGCTGCTCGTCGGGGGCAAGCGCGGCTTCGGCCGCAAGGCTGCGGACCACCGCTGTCTCGTCGGCAAAGAGCCTGTCGGCGATGGGTTTGCGGCTGGGCAGCTGGGTCATGGGCGGGCCTCCTGAGGTGGCGCTCTCATGGCAGAAATCCCGCTTTGCGTCTCACCAAACTCACACAGTAGACTGCTGATTTTCTGCATGAAAGGACCTCATGATAGTGATAAGCTGTCATCAATGATCAATTCGATAGTGAATCTTGACGCCGTCGACTTGGCCATCCTCGCCGTCCTCCAGGAGACGGCGCGGCTGCCGGTGGTGGAGCTTGCGCGGCGGGTCAATCTTTCGCCCACGCCCTGCACGCTCCGCATCCGACGCCTGGAGCAGCTTGGGGTCATCACCGGTTATCACGCAAGGCTTGACGCACGCGCACTTGGCCAGGCGCTGATGGTCTTCGTCACCGTCAAGCTGAAGTCGACGGACGAGGCGACGCTCAAGGCCTTCAATGCCGCGGTGAAGCCGGTGCGCGAGATCCTGGAGTGCCACATGGTGGGCGGCGGCTTCGACTACTTGCTGAAGATCCGCGTGCGCGACATGGGCGAGTACCGCGCCATCCTCGGCGGCGTGATCGGCGGGCTGCCCATGGTCGAGGGCACCCATTCCTACTTCGTGATGGAGGAGGTAAAAGAGAGCCCTTGCCTGCCCCTGCCCGCCAAGCCCAAAGACCGCGCCCGATGAAACCGAAGATCGTCCGCACCGTTGCCGCCCTGCGCCGCGAGACTCGCGCCTGGCGCAGCAGCAAGCTGACCTGCGCGGTCGTCCCCACCATGGGTGCCCTGCACGAAGGCCACCTGACGCTGGTGCGCGAAGGCCTGGCACGGGCGGACCGCTGCATCGCCACCATCTTCGTGAACCCCAAGCAATTCGGCGCCACCGAGGATCTGAGCCGCTATCCCCGCGACGAGGACGCCGACGTGCGCCAGCTGGCCAGGGCCGGCTGCAACCTGATCTTCGCGCCGCCGCCGGACGAAATGTATGGCGACGGCTTTTCCACCACCGTGTCACTCGAGGGACCGGCCAAGGCGGGACTCGAAGACCGCTTCCGGCCGCAGTTCTTCGACGGTGTTGCCACCGTCGTCGCCAAGCTCTTCATCCAGTCGGGCGCCGACTATGCGATGTTCGGCGAGAAGGACTATCAGCAGCTGATGGTGGTGACCCGCATGGCCAGGGACCTCGACATTCCGATCGAGGTGATCGGCATATCGACCGTTCGCGAGGACGACGGGCTCGCCATGTCGTCGCGCAACCGCTATCTCTCGCCGGCCGAACGCAAGCATGCGACGGCCATCTACGAGGCGCTGACGCTGGCCGCCGAAAAGATCCGCGCCGGCATCGACCCGCAGACGGCGACGCGCTCGGCAACGCTGGCGCTGACCACGCAGGGCTTCAAGGTGGACTATGTGACCGCACGCAATGCAACGACGCTGGCGGTGCCAGCCGGGCGCGGCGAACCGCTCCGCCTGATTGCCGCCGCATGGCTCGGCAAGACCCGGCTCATCGACAACATTCCCGTTTGAAGGACAGCCCAATGGCACGCGTGAAGAAGATCATCAACGCAATCCCCGACCTCGTGCCCGAGGTGCTGCACGGCCTGGTGCTGGCGTCGCATGGCGATCTGCGCAAGCTGGATGGCGCCGATGCCGTGGTGCGCAACCACATACCCGATGGCAAGGTGGCGCTCCTCATCGGCGGCGGCTCTGGCCACGAACCGATGTATACCTGCTATGTGGGCAAGGGCCTCGCCGACGGGTCGGTGGCGGGCAATGTCTTCGCCGCCCCCACGCCCGACATCATCCTCGAAGCCACGAAGGCGGTGAATCGCGGCAAGGGCGTGATCTATCTCTATGGCAACTACGCCGGCGACAACATGAACTTCGACATCGCCGCTGAACTGGCGGCGGCCGAGGACATTGCGGTCGAGACCATCCGCATCGCCGACGACATCGTCACGCCGGAACGCAAGGAGCGCCGCGGCATTGGCGGCGCCTTCTATGTGGTGAAATGCGCCGGCGCCATCTGCGGCGAGGCGACGAGCCTGGCCGAGGCGGCCGAACTCATCCGCCATGCCGAGGCTTCGGTG
>JBGSNJ010000211.1:0-4946 GCA_041739715.1 Aestuariivirga sp. | reverse complement strand
GGCAGAAAGGGCCACGCCCCGCACGAAGCCGCGGCGGACTGCAGACGCTGTCGTACCGGCCCTCAGGCCGGCGATCATGCCGCTGGCATGCGGGGCCCAGACGGGCGCGCGTTCGCCCGCGAAATATGGCCAGACGAGAGGGACACCACCATCATCCTTGCCATTGCCTTTTGCGATGAGAGTATCCGCAAGGGCCAGGCTTGATCCGGCACAATTTGTCCAACCGCCCGAGAACCATCCCGGCCCAAGGTGCTGCATGGACCGCAGCCGCGGGTCGCGCAGCGGGGCTGCGGTGAGGGCGCCGAGCACCATGGTGGACCCCAGAACGATTACGGCTCTGCGCTGCCGGCCGAAGCCTGCCGCAAGCAGATCGGCGGTGCTGTCATAGGTGCCCACTGCCACCGGGACGCCCGCCTCAAGACCAAGGCGGCGCGCAGCTGCGGGGGCCAGTGAACCGGCGGCATGATCCCCGGCGGCGAGCCGTGGCAAGGCAATCCTCCGCGGCAACGGCAGCCGGGCGTAGTCGGCAGCGGTCACATGGTCCATGGCAAGCTGCCCCGTCAGCCGCGATACGAGATAGCCGGTGACGTCGCAGATCTGGCGGGCCTTGCCGTAGAGCCGGGGCGAGCTGCGCCGGAACCGCCGCAGCCGCTCCGCGAGATCGTCATCAACTGCTCCGCCGTGGCTTTCGCCTCCGGCGCCTTCGAAAAGCGCAAGGTGAGCCAGGACCTGTCCTTGACCATCGAGCAGAATGGGTGCCGGTCCGAAGGCCGCCACTGCAATGGACGAGACGGACAGTCGCCGGCCCTTGAGGGCAAGCCGGATCGTTTGATCCACCAGGCGGGCCAGACGCGCAGGCGGCATCGCTCCCGTCGCACCGTCGAGCCCTGCCTGCGCCAGCAGCTTGCCGCTCGACGAAACCACGGTGGCCCGCGCACCCGACAGTCCCACATCGATTCCCAGAAAGCCCGCTGTCATCTGAGCTCGGCCTTCAGTGTGGTCAGAAACCGGTAGCGGTCGCCGCGGAAGAATGTCTTGCTCAGTTCGACGGGTGCACCATTGACATCGCGGGCGATGGCATTGGTGGTCAGCAGGGCCGTTCCCACCGGCACCCGCAACAGTTTCGCCTGTTCCGACGTGGCCGATGCGGCCGAAAGGACATAGTCCGCGATGGCGGGGCCGGCGCCCGCGTCACGCATGGCCACATAGAGCGACTGCCTGGAAAAGTCGGCTTTCGGCAGGTTGGGCGCGCGCTGCAGCGGCACGAGGCTTTCCTCGATGCCGACGGCTTCGCCGGCGAGAAAGCGCACCCGTGCAAGTTCGAAGACCTGCGCGCCGGCCTCGAGGCGCAGCACCTCCGCTTCCTCGAAACCAGCGATCCGAACGGAACTCCGGATCACCTGGGACCTGCAGGCAAGTCCGCGTGCAGCAGCCATCTCGGAAAAGCTGCGCAGGACATTTTGCTCGCTGACGTTCGGCGGCGCCACGAACCAGCCCTTGGCCTGGTCCGATACGAGCACCCCGCGGTCGCGCAACGCGCCGAGGGCCCGCCGCAAGGTGACCCGGCTGACGCCTAGCAGCTTGGCAAGTTCCCGTTCGCCCAGAATGCGGCTCCCGGCAGCAATTTCGCCGTCGCGAATCTGCTGTTCGATCCGCTGCGCCACCGCATTGTAGCGATGCTGCTGCTGGACAATGACGTCTCTGGCCGGCTCCCGGAGCATGTAGACCAGAGTAATACCAGATTCTCACCAGTCAAGATCCAGCATGACACTTCGCTGGACATGGGCGTAGGCAATCGCCTCGGTTCCCGTGGCAGCCGACCCCGCCCCAATCACGCAGTTGCATCCGCCCACGCCTTGCAGGCTAGGACAAGATTACAGATCAGTTAGAAACGCGGTACCTGCCACATCCTGTGTGGAGAAATAGCAGCGGCGACGGTATTCATTGCTGCTGATGCCGTTTGTCAGCAAAGTCCCGGGTGATCCTCATCCGCAAGTTCTTCCGATCTGGAGCCCGCCGTGCCGCTGATCATAATTGCCCTCCTGCCCTTTCTCGGTGCGCTTCTGCCCGCACTGCTGATTCGCGCGGGGCGCAATTCCTGCACATGGTCGGCGGTGGTCGTGACAGGGACGGCCCTGATCGGCCTGCTGACTCATGCTCCTGAGGTGTTTTCCGGCAGAGTCGTGGAGGAGAAGCTTGAATGGCTTCCCGTCATGGGGCTGAACGCGAACTTCTTCCTCGACGGGCTTGGCTTCCTGTTCGCGGCGCTCATCCTCTGCATCGGCCTGCTGATCATCATCTATGCCCGGTTCTACCTGCACCGGGACGATCCGATGGGCCAGTTCTATACCTATCTGCTGCTGTTCCAGGGCGCGATGGTCGGTATCGTGCTGTCAGACAATATCCTGCTTCTCCTGATCTTCTGGGAACTCACCTCGCTCACCTCATTCCTGCTCATCGGCTACTGGAAACACCTGCCGGAAGGCCGGCAAGGGGCCGTCATGGCGCTCACGGTGACCGGCATGGGCGGACTGGCCCTGATTGGCGGTCTGCTCATCCTCGGCGAGATCGCGGGCAGCTACGACCTTACCGAGATCCTTGCGAACAAGGCCGCGGTGCAGGCAAGCCCGCTCTACCTCCCCGCACTGATCCTCATTCTTCTGGGCTGCTTTACCAAGTCCGCCCAGTTTCCGTTTCACTTCTGGCTGCCGCATGCCATGGCGGCACCCACGCCAGTTTCGGCCTATCTGCATTCCGCCACCATGGTGAAGGCGGGACTGTTTCTCATGGCCCGGCTCTGGCCGGTATTGGCCGGGACAGAGGAGTGGTTCTACCTGGTTGCCACGACAGGCCTGGTGACGATGCTGGCAGGCGCCTTCATCGGCCTGTTCAAGAACGATCTGAAGGCGCTGCTTGCCTATTCCACCGTCAGCCATCTCGGCCTGATCACCATGCTGCTTGGCTTCGGGACACCGATGGCGGCCGTTGTCGCGGTGTTCCACATCATCAATCACGCCACCTTCAAGGCGCCCTTGTTCATGGCCGCCGGCATCATCGATCACGAGGCCCATACCCGCGACATCCGGCGTCTTGGCGGCCTGCGGCACCTGATGCCGCTGACATTCGGCATCGCAACCATCGCGGCCCTTTCCATGGCCGGCATTCCGCCGCTGAACGGTTTCATCTCGAAGGAAATGATGCTCGAAGAGGCCGCCCACACCGACTGGCTGGGGTCGGCGTGGCTGGTGCCAGGCCTTGCCACACTCGGTGCGCTCATATCGGCGGCCTATTCCTTCCGGTTCATTGCACATGTCTTCCTGGGACCGGTGCGCCACGATTACCCCGCCAGGCCCCATGACCCGCCAATTGGATTCTGGATTGCGCCAGCCGTGCTGGCAACTCTCGTGGTGGCGATCGGGCTTCAGCCAGCCCTGGTCGCAGGCCCGCTGGTGGCGCTTGCATCGGGTGCCGTGATCGGAGAGGCGCCGCCAGTCTACACGTTGAAGCTCTGGCATGGGTTCACGCCCGCGCTTTTCATGTCGGCGATTGCCATCGCTGGCGGACTGGCCGTGCTGGCCGGCTATCGCCCGCTCGATCGGCTCTGGCTGCGCGGCCCAAGGCTTGAGGCCAAGTCGATCTTCGACGCAGTTCTGGACCGGCTGGTCGGATGGGCGGACCGCCTGACCCGGGTGCTGCATGATGGCGCAATGACCCGCTATACCGCCATCTTCATGGCCACGGTCGTCCTGGCAGGGACCGGCGCCTGGTTCGGCGGTGCCGGTCCGGGCGTTGCGCGGGAATTCCTCCCGGTCGGCCCTGTTCCCGCGATCGGCGGATTGCTGCTGTTGGTCGCGACCGGCTGCATTGTGGCCTTTCACCATAACCGGCTCTTGGCGCTCATCTTCATCGGCGTGATCGGACTCATCGTCTCTCTGGCCTTTGCCTATCTCTCGGCCCCGGATCTTGCTCTCACGCAAGCCTCGGTCGAGGTCGTGACGATCATCCTGCTTCTCCTTGCGCTCAACTTCCTGCCGAAAGGCACGCCACACGAAAGCAGCGGCAGCCGGCGGCTGCGCGACGGCATCCTCGCTTCACTGGTCGGGCTTGGCGCAGGCCTGCTGACCTTTCAGATCCAGGCGTCCGATTTCTCCCAGGCGAGCATCTCCGCCTATCATCTGGCCAATGCCAAGCCCGGCGGCGGCGGCACCAATGTCGTCAACGTGATCCTGGTCGACTTCCGCGGCTTCGATACCTTTGGCGAGATCATCGTTCTTGGCATCGCCGCACTGGTCATCTACGCGCTCACAGAAACGCTACTCGCCGGAGCCGTCGGCAGACGGCTGGCAGACCGGCCGCCCGATACCGGCGAGGCAGGCGACAGCCATCCGCTCATGATGGTAATCGCCACGCGCGTCATGATGCCGATCACGCTCATGGTCGCGCTGTTCATCTTTCTCCGCGGCCACAATCAGCCCGGCGGCGGCTTCATCGCCGGCCTGGTGGTCGCGATCGCACTCATCATGCAATACATGGCCAGCGGATTCGACTGGGCGGCGGCGCGGCAGAAGTACCCATACCACGGCATCATTGCCGCGGGCATCTTCGCGGCCCTCCTGACGGGCCTGGGATCGTTGGTCCTCGGCTATCCCTTCCTGACCAGCAGCTATGGCTACTTCAAGCTTCCCTTCATCGAAAAATTCGAGCTTGCCACGGCGATGGCCTTCGACGCTGGCGTCTTTCTCTGTGTCGTGGGTGCCGTGATGCTGGCACTGGAGAGCCTGTCGCGGCTGGCGCATCGCAGCGGCGAGCGACCGAGCCCCTACCCGATGGATGTCGACCCGTCCCGTACGGCGCAACCGGAGAAAGCGTAGATGGAGTATCTTGTTTCCATCGCCGTCGGAGTTCTTGCCGCCGGCGGAACCTACCTCGTCCTGCGCCTGAGGACC
>JBGSNJ010000177.1:0-2652 GCA_041739715.1 Aestuariivirga sp. | reverse complement strand
TTGCGACCCGCGTTACCGGCCTGGCGGCCGTCAGGCTCCGGCCGGCCGCAATCTCCTCTGCCGAGGCCAGCCCGGCTTCCGCCAGCAACCGCTCCAGCCCCTTGAGCCAAACCTCGTAGTAGCTCGTGGTCCAGTATTCGGCGGGCGGAATGCGTTCGCGCGCGTGGCGCGAAATGTCGATGTTCCAGCTCCCGGTCATGCCCATGGCGAGCGTGATGGCGAAAGCCCGGCGCTCCCAGTCGCTGTGGAACACGGGCGTCACCGGTTCCGGCACCACCCGCCCGAAGCCCATCATGCCGCCGGCATCCTGGGGTCCATTCATGCCGGCGAACCCACCAGTCCGTTGCCGATCATGGAATCGCGGGTCACGAGCCCGGCAAGCTGTTCCGCGCTCCAGCCTTCGGTGCCGCCGGGCCGCTGCGGGATCACCAGGTAGCGAACCTCGGCGGTGGAATCCCAGACGCGCACCGCCGTTCCTTCGGGGAGCGTCACGCCAAACTCGGCCAGCACGGCGCGCGGTTCCATCACGGCCCGCGAACGGTAGGGCATGGACTTGTACCAGACCGGCGGCAGGCCAAGCACCGGCCACGGGTAACAGGAGCACAGGGTGCAGACCACCATGTTGTGGGTCTCGGGCGTGTTGAACAGCGCCACCATGTGTTCGCCCTGGCGTCCGGCATAGCCCATGGAGGCGATCGCCGCGGTGGCGTCGTGTCGCAACAAGTCGGCGAAGTCCGGATCGGTCCAGGCCCGTGCGACGACGCGGGCCCCGTTGCGCGGGCCGATCCGCGTCTCGTAGGTCTCGATCAGCACGTCCAGCGCGGCGGGATCGACATATCCCTTCTCGACCAGCAGTGATTCCAGCGCCTTGACGCGGAGCGCGATGGGCGACAGCACCGAACCTTCGTCGTGATCGTGGTCATGACCGTCGTGGGGCATTTTCGGAACCTCTCTCTTGAGCTAAACATAGGGCCAATAGGCATTGGGGGGAAGCGGCGGCCATGACCAAGCTCGAAGGTGTAAGAGCCTGCGTATTCGATGCCTATGGCACCCTCTTCGACATCCATGCGCCGCTGCGGAAGCTGGCGCCCGAGATCGGGCCGGAGGCCGAAAACATCTCGAAACTCTGGCGCCAGAAGCAGCTCGAATACACCTGGCTGCGCAGCCTGATGGGCGTCCATGCCGACTTCTGGCACGTCACCGGCGACGCGCTGGACTATGCGCTCGAGCACTACAAGGTGCATGAGCTCGGCCTCAGAGACGAGATCATGGCGCTCTACCTCAAGCTCGAAGCCTACCCTGACGTGGTGGAGGCGCTTCAGGCTGTCCGCAACCAGGGCAAGCGCACGGCGATCCTCTCCAACGGCAGCCCGTCGATGCTTGATTCAGCGGTGCGCCACGCCGGCGTCGAGAAACTGTTCGACGCCGTGCTCTCGGTGGAGGACGTGGGAATCTACAAGCCCAGCCGCCGCGTCTACCGCCATGCCATGCAGAAGCTGCAGCTTCACGATGCGCCGTCGATCTGTTTCGTGTCGGCCAATAGCTGGGACGCCCAGGCCGCGGCGCAGTTTGGATTCCAGGCCGTGCGCGTCAACCGCTTCGGCCTGGCGGATGACCGCATTCCCGGAAAGCCCGCCGCGCTGATCGCCGATCTCGGTAGCCTCGCTGCGTTGATCTGATCCCTGTCTCAGGCGATCTTCGCCAGCGGGGCGCTGCGTGCGGAGGCATGGGCACGAACCGCATCGCCGAAGGCGCCGAAGAGCTTCACCGAATCCGGATTGTTCATGGCCTTGAACTCGGGATGCCACTGCGTGCCGAAGGCAAAGGTCTTGGCCTCGCGCACCGAGACCGCCTCGATGATGCCGTCGGGTGCGGTGGCCTCGACCGCGAGCCGCGGCGCCAGCCGCTTGATGCCCTGGCGGTGGATCGAGTTCACCATGGTCTCGCGCTTGCCGAGGATCCTTTCCAGCATGCCGCCGGGGCGGATGTTGATGAGATGCGCGGGTGCATAGCGCACGTCGACGTCGTCATGCTTGGGCGCGCGGTGGTCGAGGCGGCCCTCGTTGCGCTGGAGTTCGGTCTCCAGCGTGCCGCCCATGACGACGTTCAGCTCCTGGAATCCGCGGCAGATGCAGAAGAGGGGGATGCCGCGCTCGATGGTGCGGGTGATGAGGCGCAGCGTGAGCTGGTCGCGCGCATGGTCATAGGGCTCATGGTCGGCCGAGGGCTGCTCGCCGTAATGCGGCGGATGCACGTTCGAGACCGCGCCGGTCATCAGGATGCCGTCGAACCTGTCGAGCAGCGCGTCGAGATGCAGCGCGTCCATGATCGCCGGGATCATCACCGGCGAGCAGTTCGCCACCTCGGCCACGGCGCGCACATATTTGTCGCCGATCGAATGGTAGAGGAACCCATGGCTTTCGTAGGTATCGGCGGGCAGGCCGACGAGGGGCAGGTATGACATGGCAAAGCCTTGTGATGACCGTGATTTGGCGTCTAGATAGCCCATCCGACGGGGAAAAGCCAATTGATGGCCGATGTCATTGCAGCGAAGGACCTTTTCGATCTGGCCGGCCAGGCGGCGCTGGTGACGGGCGCATCCTCGGGCCTTGGTTGCCGCTTCGCGCGTGTGCTGGCGGCCCATGGTGCCAC
>JBGSNJ010000093.1:0-8008 GCA_041739715.1 Aestuariivirga sp. | reverse complement strand
CCGCCATGCGCGAACCAGTCGATGAAGAGCGCGGCAGGGCCGCTGGCGCCTTCGAGGCTTCCTTCCAGCACCTTCACGTCGAAGGTCAGGCTGCCGCCCTCGAGCTTCGGCTTCGTGAGCACCACCACCGCATCGGCGACCTCGTCACCGGCACCGCCAAGCACCGAGACCGTCGCGTTGGGGGGATCGATGGCAAAGCTGTCCTTGCCCTCGTCCCACTGCTCGATGAACTGAGCCGTGGTCTGGTGGCCGGCGGCGCGCACCGGCCGGTCGGCAAAGACGATCGTGTTGTTGGCAATGCCGGTCAGCGTGAGCTTGCCGTCGGCCAGCGTGGCGCCCTGCGCGTTCAGCACGGCAAGCGACGGAACCGGGCCTGTCGGCGTGACATGCCCAACCGTCTTCTCCAGCGGCACATGCGGTTTCTTCGGCGTCTCCGCGGCGTTGGCAAGCGCCGCGGCAAACGCAACACTGACCGACACGACCATAAGGCGCGCATAGGTTCTCAACAGCATTGAGGTATCTCCTGTTTTCGACTGATCGATGCGTTCAGAATAAGCGAGGTCCGCCCACCCCCCCCTTGTCCCGTCTCTGCTCTGAGACTCTCTTCGGAACCAGGCCTCAATGAAGTCTGAACATGACAGGGCGACGTCTGTAAGATACCAGCCTGATCCGCGCTGCGAAAGTCCCTTTGGCATTACAGATCATGATCAGCCCCATTGCCAGCGAGATTTTGCCGAGGTGTTTTGGCTTGGCTGGTATCTGCATAACAGCAAGTCAGCAGTTACGATGCCGGGGCTCTCTTCGTGTCTGGTTCTTGCAAACTATCTGGCCACCGGACGGCTTGTGGGAAATGTCTGAATCTGTCAAATTCAAAAGAGAAGTCTGTGCGAAGCTTCATGCAGATTTGCGGGGGCAGCAAGCGCGATACGCGCGGTTTGGTTGAAGTACGAAGTAGGGGGACAATCCAGGATGAGCTCTTTGTTGAAAATGTTTGCCGCAGTGGCGCTGGGCGGTTCGGCTTTTCTGTCGGCTGGTGATGGCTCCGTTGCAGCGGCAGACCTGGAACCGGTGACGGACGACAGTGGCTGGACATTTTCATTGACGCCTTATGTCTGGACAGCGGGGCTCACGGGCGATGTTGCGGCCTTCGGCGGTCCGCCAGTAGGTATCGATGCCACGATCCCCAATGTCCTGAAGGCTCTCGATATCGGCCTCATGGGACTTGCCCAGGCCCGCTACGACCGCTTCACGGTGGCCGGCGACCTGTTCTGGGTGAAGCTCTCCGACGACGGCCCTATGCCGCGCGGCCTCCTTGCGGAGAAATACGATCTTACAATCACCAATCTCATGCTCACCGGCGTGGTCGGCTACAGCGTGGTCTACGAATCCAACATGAACCTCGATCTGGTCGTGGGCGCACGCTACTGGTCGGTCGACAACAATCTCGACTTCAAGGGAGCGGGAACTCTTCCGCCGCCCCTTAGCCTCCAGGGCGTATCGCTTGATCAGAAGGAGGGCTGGGTTGATCCTCTGATTGGCGTCAAGGGCAAAGTCGACATCAACGAGAGTTTCTTCCTTACGGGGTGGGCGCTGGTGGGCGGCTTCGACGTGTCTTCGAAGTACATGTGGGATGCGATGGGCTCTGTCGGTTACCGATTCAACGACTGGTCTGCCGCTACGCTGGGCTTCCGTGCACTCGGCGTCGACTATGAGAATGGCGGATTCGAGTACGATGTCATTCAGTATGGGCCCATGATGGGAGCTTCCTTCCAGTTTTGAGCTCTCGACTCTATGTGGCGTTGCCTCGCCACCCGGGACGATGCGGGGGCTTGTGTCCCAGCGGCTTTCAGCCAATGCTGGCTTCGGGTTGAACCTGATCAGTCTGGAGTGAGCCATGGCGCGGCGAAAGACATTGCGCGACGAACTTGAGGAGCTTCGCGGCGAACTTCAAGGATTGAGGGGCGGTGCCGCCAGCGCCACGTCAGCGGCGGAGGCTGACAGTCCCCTGACTGCCCATCTGGCTGAGCTCAACCGGCTGGTCCAGACCATGCTCGACGAGGCTGAAGACACCATTGCCGAACATCCGGTCGCGACCGTTGCAGGTGCCCTTGCGCTTGGCATCGTGATCGGCCGGCTCACCGCACGTTAGGAGTTGGCCAGAATGTCCATGCAAGCCATTACGCGTCACGTCCGCATCCTCCTGCGCAGCGAATTGCTGGCCGCGCAGGCGCGCCTGTCCTATGCCTTGCGCCGCAGCGCCGTTACCGTCTGCGCGCTGATTTTCGCGGGCCTCGGGCTCGTCTTCGTCAACATGGGTCTCTATGCATGGCTTCTCCCGCAGTGGGGTGCCGTCTGGACACCGGCGGGGCTGGGCCTCATCAACTTTGCTTTGGCTGGAATAGCCTTGCTCATTGCGGCTCTGGTCAAGCCTGGCCCTGAGATCGCACTTGCCGAAGAGCTGCGCAACCTGTCCACACAGGAGATTGAGACGGAACTGCGTGCCATGCCACTGCTTGGCGGCCTGGGCAGCGGGGACCGCCTGCAGATGACCCAGCTTATTGTTCCTGCATTGACCGCGATCATCGGGTCATTGGCGAGGCGGCGCAAGACTCAGGGCTGAGGCGACTCGGAGAAGAGCTGGTTGTGGAGAACCGCCTCGGCTGGCGTGAAGGTGGCGCGCTCCTCCGATCCGCAGATCTTGGCCATGTGACTCATGTAGCGGTCGGCTACACCCAGTGCAAGCGCTTCGATCAATACGGGAGAGAAGCAGGTAAAGGGGCGGCCGTTCAGCTTGTCGCGTAACGCCGAGGCACTCTCGATGTTGCTGGCGACAGCGAATGGCACCTGATGGAGGTGCGGGTCGTCCTGGTTCTTCCAGCCGATCTTCCATTGATGCAGCCGCAGGCCTGGCAGATGATCCCCGAACGCCAGAAGCACATATGGCTTACCCCGTTCACGGAGTTTGCTGTCGAAGGCAATGAAGTGGTCGACTGAAGATGACAGCCGCGTGTGATAATCGGTAATCCCGGGATGGCGCTCGCCGCCAATCACGTCCCGTTCCTTGTTCTCCTTGTACGGACCATGGGTCTCCACCGTGACGATGAAGTGGAATTGTGGCGCCGCCTCGTCGACACGCTGAAGCACGCGATCGAACAGCCCCTGATCGGTGGGCCAGCCATTGTCTTGAACAACCAGCGACATCTGGTCCTGGCTGTCGAAGCTTGCAAATCCGAAACGCGGATAGACCTGGTCACGCAACCAGAAGCGTGGCTGGAAGTTGTGATAGGCACGGGCCGTGTATCCGACCTCCGTCAGGAGGCGCGGCAGGGCGCGAGTCTGCGAGGTGAAGTACCGGAGGTAGTGCTGGAAGGGTATGATGCCGGCCTGAAAGCTGCGGATCGGAATGCCGGTCAGCACCTCGAACTCGGCGTTGGGAGTTGTTCCGCCATAGACCGGCGATATGGCGGTCCCTTCGGCAAAACCCGCCGCGACCAGTCTGTCGATCGGCGAGGCCTCGTCGGCGGGATCGCGCCACCAGGCTTCGCCGAGGACGATGAAGATGTCAGGCGAGGGCGCTGTTCGTGCTGGCATGGGCGGCACATCATCGAGATGGGCCATGGCTTCCTGGATTTCCTCTGCGGTGAAAGAGCCGAGGCGGAGGCCGGCCGTCGAAAAGTAGAGATGCGTCGCGAAGCCGTTCATGCGCTCGCTCTCGGCCTGGCTGAAGGTGAGATTCTCGACGCCGATCCAGTAGGAATTGTCGTGAATCCATTTCGCCACGACCTCCAGCCGGTAGGTCGAAAGCAGAGCGACGCAGGACAAAGCCACGAGCAGGCTCCAGCGTCTGATGCGCATGTTGCGCGCAGTGAAGACGACGGCCGGGACGATGAGAAGGCCGACCAGCCACTTGTCCCAGCTGACATAACCGAGAAGTGCGCCGCTCTGTCCGGTCAGGAAGATGTCGCTGATCTGGAAGGGCTCGCCGGTGGACTCCCGCTTGATGGCGGAGATCGTGCCGCCGATCAGCAGGATCGACGACAACAGCAGCGCAGCCGGAACGATCCGGATGAAGGAGGCGATGACACCGAGCATGACCATGGCCACCAGCATGCGTGGAAACAGAAAGTGCCAGAGATCGCGCCCTTCGAGATAGGCAGGCGTCCAGCGGCCGAGATAGGCCATAACCGCGAGCAACAGGGCATAGGCCAAGAACATACTCAACATGCCATGGCCAACGACGGTGGCCATGCGCGAGCCGGCCGGGGCCGTCGGGGTAGCCGGGGATGACATGATCGACTATTCCGCAGCTTGCAGCAGGGGAACGGCCTCGCGGAGTTCGGGCTCCACAACGGGGCGCGATTGCTCCTCCGGAATTCGGAACACATTGGCCAGCCACAGGCGGCGGCCCAGCAAAGGCAGGCCGCTGGCCCAGGAGATGATCGGCGACGCGAAGAGCCCGGCCATGATTGGCATGAACCAGAAGAAAGCGGCCCAGGAGACGGCAAAGGCCAGACTGCCGAAGAGGAGCCCCGTGATGACATGCAACCAGTGGCGTCGAAACACCACGTGGAAGGGCAGGGCCGTATCGAGTCGGTTCTGCGCATTCCAGCCCGAGTCGCGGCCGGCCACTACGTCGAAAACGAAGCGCGACTGGATCAGCATCATCACGGGCGACAGAAGCATCGCAAGCATGGTTTCGGTTGCAAAGCTCTTCAGTAGGCCTGCTGTTCCTCCGCAGCCACGGCGCAGCTCAGGATCCCGAAGCGCCAACACAAGGCCCAGAACCTTCGGCAGGTAGAGCACGACGGCCGTTATCGTCAGGAGACGGAGTGCGAGTTCCGGGTCGAAGACCGGCCAGGCCGGGAAAAGCGAGAAACCGTCCGGGAAGTAGTTCGGCTCGGTGTATCGTGCGATGAAGGCGAGGCCGAGGCCTGCGACCAGAAGCATGAGCCAGAGCGGCGAGGCCAGGTAGGACATGATGCCCTGGATGAGGTGGACACGGCTCACCCAGTGCAGTCCCTTGGTTCGCAGCAGCTTGACATGCTGTAGATTTCCCTGGGCCCAGCGCCGGTCGCGTACGGCCAGATCGATCAGGGTGGGAGGTATCTCTTCGTAGGACCCATCGAGCTGCGGCAGCATGTAGACAGCCCAGCCTGCGCGGCGGAGCAGTGCCGCTTCGACGAAGTCGTGACTGAGGACATGACCGCCGAAGGGTTTGCGTCCCTCCAGTTCGGGAAGGCACGCGGCTTCGGCAAAGGCGCGTGTGCGGATGATGGCATTGTGACCCCAGTAGTTGCCATCGCGCCCGTGCCACAGGGCCAGCCCGGCGGCGACCACCGGACCATAGATGCGCCCAGCGAACTGGGTCATGCGCGCGAACGGCGTCCACCGGTTGTGCAGCAGAGGCAGGCTCTGGATGATGCCGGCTTCCGGGTCGGCCGCCATGCTTTGCGCCAGCGATACCAGCACTTCGCCGCTCATTTCGCTGTCGGCGTCGAGGACGATCATGTGGTCGTAAGCGCCGCCCCAGCGCGTGACGAAGTCGGCGATGTTGCCGGCCTTGCGGTGATGGTTGTTGGCGCGGCGGCGGTAGAAGATCCCCATCTCGCCCTGCATTGCGTGGCGCAGGTCGCGAAAGCACTTCTCCTCCTGCACTGCCACGTCAGGCTGGCGCGTGTCGCTGAGAATGAAGATATCGAAATGGCGCTGCGCACCCTGCCATTGCAGGGCTCGGCCCATACGCTCCAGCGCCGCGAAGATGTGCTCGGGGTCTTCATTGTAGACCGGCATGAGCAGCGCCGTGCGGCCCATCCTGGCATGCCGGGAAATCCGCGGAACGGGCAGGCGGCCCATCAGAATCGCCCAGAAGCCAAGGCATGCGCTGGCGCAGGCAAAGGATATCCACGTGAAGGTCAGGGCAAAGATTGCGGCAAAGAGCAGTTGAAGCGAGGTCACGTTCACCGGGCTGATCACCTGGTACATGCCATAGGTGCCACCGGCGGTGAGCAGGGCCGTGAAACCGAACACAAAGACCCGCGCCTGAAAGGTGCCTGGCGCCGGTGTCACCTGGCGCGCCGTGCCAGGCCATTCGCGCAGTTTCTGCGCGGGCATCTCAAGTGGTGCTTCAGCCGGTGTCGACCTCAAGATCTTGTCCATCTGAACAACCAGATTTCGCCGGCTACAACGTCGCCCCGCTTGAGAACGGCGCGCAGCTCTGCCAGTTCCAGACCCGTCGTATCATGGGCAAAGGACACGCGTGTGGTGCCGTTCTCGGGGTTCTCGTAGACCACGACCTTGCTGATGGTTCCTGCGCTGGCTGTGACGTCCGCCGAAAGTTCCCCCGCCGTCGGGCCACCAGAAAACTCGATCACGTACATACGAAGGTTGGGATCATATTTGGGCGGATTGGAGGCGTAGTCGTAATCGACGCCTGAGCCCGAAAAGGAAACCAGCGCCAGCGGCGCCGGCTGCTCGGTGGGCCAGGTGGCGCACCAGTGCAGGCGATAGACGTAGGTGTTGCTGCCGCCCTGCTTGAGCGTTTCCTTCGGCCGCCAGAAGGAAACGATGTTGTCGTTGGTCTCGAACTCGGTCGGGATTTCGTAGAGTTCCACCGCGCCTGCCGCCCAGTCTCCGATCGGTTCGACCCACAGGCTGGGCCGGCGCTCATACTTCGACTCCAGGTCGAGGAAATCCTCATAGCGGCGCGTACGTTGCATCAGTCCGAAGCCGCGCGGACTCATGTCCTGGAAAGCGCTGATCTGCAGCGTCCGCGGATTGGAGAGAGGGCGCCACAGCCATTCGCCGGTGCCGCGCAGCATCATCAAGCCGTCGGAATCATGAACGGCATTCCGGTAGTCCTCGACTGGCCGTCCGATGGCGTTGAAGAGGAACATGCTGGTCAGCGGCGCGATGCCTACATGGGTAAGGTCGCGCCGCGGGAACAGCGTCATCTCCACATCCATCTGGGTGTCGTCGCCGGGCTTGATCGAGAAGCGATAAGCGCCCGTGATGGATGGGCTGTCGAGCAAGGCCTCGATGACGATGATGCCGGTCGGAGCCTCCGGCTTCTTGATCCAGAATGAGCGGAAGGCTGGAAACTCTTCGCCAGAGGGTTGTCCCGTGTCGATCGCAAGGCCGCGTGCCGAAAGTCCATAGAGTAGGCCACGGCCGACAGCGCGGAAATAGGATGCACCCTGGAAGACCACGAACTCGTCGTGCACGTCCGGATTGTTGATCGGATACCGGATGCGGAATCCGGCATAGTGCAGGTCGGTCTTGCCATCGGGCGGCTTGACCTTGGGCCCGAAGACGAAGAGCGAAGGGTCGTATTTGAGCTTCGCCTGCTTGTCGCCCTCGATGACGTAAATGTCGACCGGCTTGGTGAAGAGGAAGCCCGAGTGGAACATGTCGAAGGAGAATTTGTGCTCCTCGCCCTTCCAGAGAGAACGATCAGTGTTGAAACGGATGTCGCGATACTGGTCATAGGTCGAGACCTCGAAATCCGCAGGCATCTCGATCTTCTCGTCGACATAGGGCTTCGCTGCCAGTTCGCGCGCAAGGTTGCGGACAAAGTCATCGCGGAACTCGCTGAAGGGTTCGTAGAGTTCGGACGCTTGGGCGAACTGGGGGAGGGAGCCGGTCTTGAATGCGGCGGCGAACGCAGCAAGCTTTGCGGCCTGCCCCATGATTTCACGGCGGGTAAGCTTCATTCCTTGAGGCCTGAATGAGATATATTGCAACGCAGCACGATTAGCGGCGTTTCAGGTTTTGTAAAGTGACATCTTCACAAGACTGTCATCAGACTGTGCCGGGAATGAGGCCTGCGCCCAACGCACTGATATTTCTCAATAAGAGGTAACCAGATACGTCAAGCGCGGGCGATCATCTCGGCCTTCTTGACGAGGACCTCGGCCTGCCGGATCGAGGCATAGTCGATGAGGCGGCCGTCGAGCGAGACGGCGCCCTTGCCCTGGGCCTCGGCCTCCTTCATGGCCGCGATGATGCGGCG
>JBGSNJ010000090.1:0-12350 GCA_041739715.1 Aestuariivirga sp. | reverse complement strand
CCGCCTGGCTTCGACCTCGTCGGCAGTCAGTCCGAAGATGAAGATATTGTCCCGGCCCACATGTTCGAGGATCTCGACATTGGCGCCATCCAGGGTTCCGATGGTCAGCGCGCCATTGAGAGCGAACTTCATGTTGCCGGTACCGGAGGCTTCCATGCCGGCCGTCGAGATCTGCTCCGACAGATCTGCCGCCGGGACGATCACTTCCGCCAGGCTGACATTATAGTTCGGGATGAAGACGACCTTCAGGATATCGCGGATGGCCGGATCATGATTCACAACGCTGGCCACGTCATTGGCAAGCTTGATGATGAGTTTGGCCTGGGCATAGCTGGCGGCAGCCTTGCCGGCGAAGATCTTGACGCGCGGCGCCCAGTGCCGGTCGGGATGGGCCCGCATGGTATTGTAGAGGGCAATGGTCTCGAGGATGTTCATGAGCTGGCGCTTGTACTCATGGATGCGCTTGACCTGAACGTCGAACATGGCTGCGGGATCGAGGCGGATGCCCATGCGAGCCATGACGAGATTCGAGAGTTCCTCCTTGTTGCGGCGCTTGATGGCAGCGAAGCGCTCGCGGAATGCCAGATCTTTGGCAAAGGGCTTGGCCTTGGAGAGCAACATCGCGTCATCGAGGACGCCCTTGCCGGCTGCCTCGCTCAGGAGCTCGGCCAGTGCCGGATTCACGCCCAGCAGCCAGCGCCGCGGCGTGATGCCGTTAGTCTTGTTGTTGATGCGCCCCAGATAGAGCTTGTTGAGATCGCGGAACACGCTTTCCTTCATCAGCGACGTGTGAAGGGCCGACACGCCGTTGATGCTGTGCGATCCGACAAAGGCCAGCTGACCCATGCGCAGGCGACGGCCATGATGTTCGTCGATGAGCGAGATGGAGGACAGGAAATCCGGCGTGCAGCCGGGTTTGGCCTGCGCCTCCGCAATCAGCTTCGCATTGATGCCGTAGACGATCTGCATGTGGCGCGGCAGGACATGCTCGAAGAGATGCACCGGCCAGCTTTCCAGGGCCTCGGGCAACAGCGTGTGATTGGTATAGCCAATGCAGCCCTTGGTGATTTCCCAGGCCTCGTCCCAGCCAAGTCCATGATTGTCGATGAGAATGCGCATGAGCTCGGCCACTGCCACCGCCGGATGCGTGTCATTGAGCTGAATTGCCACCTTGTCGGCCAGCGAGCGCACCTCGTCATACTGCTGGACATGGCGGCGGATGATGTCCTGCAGCGAGGCCGCGGTGAAGAAGTACTCCTGACGGAGACGAAGTTCCTGTCCCGCCGGCGTCGAGTCCGACGGATAGAGGACGCGGGTGATGATCTCGGCCTTGTTGCTCTCGCCGAGCGCTGCGGCATAGTCACCACTGTTAAAGGCATCGAGCCGGATTGGGTCCACTGCACGCGCCGTCCACAGGCGCAGCGTGTTCACCCGCTTGCCGCGCCAGCCGACGATCGGCGTGTCGCAGGCCGAGGCGACCAGCCGCTCGCCCGGATGCCAGCGGCGCTTCTGGCTGTTGCCCTGCTCACCGTCGAGGGTGACGTGACCGCCGAAGCCGATCTCGTAGGCAGCCTCGCGGCGCGGGAATTCCCAGGGGTTGCCGTTCTCCAGCCAATCCTCCGGCAGTTCCACTTGCCAGCCGTCGACAATTTTCTGACGGAAAAGACCATGGTTGTAGCGGATGCCATAGCCATAGGCGGGAATATCGAGGCTGGCCATGCTCTCCATGAAGCACGCGGCGAGGCGGCCGAGACCGCCATTGCCAAGCGCTGCATCGGGCTCAAGGGCAGCGATCAGATCGAGGTCCACGTTCAGTGCCTGAAGGGCCTGCTGGAAGGCCCCCGTCAGCTGCAGGTTGCTCATGGCATCGCGCAGCAGGCGCCCGATGAGGAACTCCAGCGACAGGTAGTAGACGCGCTTTGCCTTGGCCTGATAGGCGCGCCTGGTAGATTCCATCCAGCGGTCGATGATGCGGTCGCGTAGCGCCAGGACCGTCGCGTTGAGCCAGTCATGGCGCTTGGCGACGGCCGGGTCCTTGCCGATCGAGTAGGCGAGTTTTTCAAGGATCTCAGCGCGGATGGTCTCGGCATCGGTTCCACGCGGTGCAGGCTTGATCATCGTTCCTCATCTCTTCTCTGGCTTCGGTGGGACCGGGCGCCGCTTATAGGAGATGCCCGCAATCCGGCGCAACGGCTAGCCATAATAAATCAACTCGCGTGATTTATTCAAGCTGAATCTGAGGTACGCACCTAAAGTGCCGGGATTGCCGTCACATAAGCCCGAGTTCGGCGTCTGATGCCGCGACTGCCCATTTGTCGCGGGGCGGCCATGGACGCTCGCGCCAATGCGGTTCGAAGACGAAGCTCGACCGGCTGCGACCCGCTGGCAGGCTGCCGTTCCCCATGCCCAGGGCATAGTCGAAGTAGAGCTTCACGATCTCCTCCTTGCTGACCTGCTGGGCAGCCGGATGGGCGAGGCAGGCATCCCGCCAGCGCCGCACCCGGGCAAGGCGCGCGGGGATCTCGTGGTTCTCATAGTAGTCGAGGAACCAGAAGCGCGCGAAGAGCGGCGTGAACACCGCTTCGGCCAGCCCGAAGGAGTCGAAGAGAAAGGTATGCTCGGGCGCCTGCCACGTCAGGAAATCGTCAAGTCGCGCATATTGCGCATCCATGGCCGCCGCGAATGCGTCCCGCTTGCTGCGGTCGCGGTTCATGACGAAGCGATAGCCAGCCGCCACAAAGTCACCTTCCATGGCGATCAGCATGTTCTCGACGGCACGCCGATAGGGTTCGGCCTGTGCCATCGGAACCTTGCTATAGCGGTCCTCGATGTAGCGCAGAATGACGAGGCTTTCCTTGATGATGCGGCCATCTTCCAGTTCCATCACCGGCAGGGCGGTCGTGCCGCGGGTCTTGGCCAGAAGCGCGGGGGAACGCGGCCGGGTGATGTCGACCACTTCGAAGGTCACGGCATCAGTGATTCCCTTCAGGTTCAGCAGGATTTCGACGCGCTGCGAGAACGGGCAGACGGGAATGTGGTGAATGATGGGTTTCATAAGGTGTCCCGAGGAGGTGTTTTCCGGTGCCGGAAACAATGATCTTAGCTTCGTCTCGGGCACAGGGAAGAGCCCTCTTGTCGTTACCAAGCACCTTCCGCGCCGCAGGCCGGGGCACGGCCATAGGAGGTTCAGTAACCATCCTGCTTAACGGACCAACGAGGGTTGCATGATAGAAGGCATTTTAGGAGTTGCAGATGAACCAGTCGTGGCCACAGAGCTTCGGGACACCATTCGAGCCGCCGGTCGAGTCTCCGCCGGCGTCGACGGCGGACCCCTTGCCGGCGCTGAAGCCCATGGCCGAGGGCCGCCCACGCATTGCCCGTCATCCAATCATTCACGCCGGCGTGCGTTCTGCACCGGTGCTTCTTTCCGCGGCACCCTGCGAACAGGACCCGGAATCGAACCTGCTTCAGCCGCAGACGTCCTTCCGCTTCATCCCCCATCCCGTGGACAGCACCAGCGGCACCTGCGAAGTCAGCATCGAGCTGCTGAACAAGTCGACCCACATTGCCCATCAGCCATTCATCTGCCTGACCGATCTTGGCCTGCAGCTCACGCCGGCCAAGGGCTGGGCCATGGACGAGATCGTCTCGATCCGCCGCATGCGCCGTTTCTCCGCCAGGGCGGGCATTTCGCGGCTTGAGCCGCTGACACGCGTACATTGCTGCACCATTTCCCTGCTCTTCTCGACGACCGGCGGTGGCTTCGTCGAGTACGAGGTCGGCAATTGGCATCCCTTCGAGACCTTGCCGGATCTGCGGATCAGCTGCGTTGTGGGTGCCGGAAACTATCCTTCCGAACGCCTGCCGATCACCGTGAAGGCCGAGTCCCTGCGCGAGTTCATGCGGGAGCTGACCGAGCGCGGCGAAGTGCCCGCACCGGAAGCGAGCGAGGTTGCGGCGGCTCAGTAATCCTTCTCGTAGTAGACGCCGATGCGCGACGAGCCTTCGGAGTCGATCGAACCCCTCACCTTGAGTTCCGGCGTGGCCGACAGATCGATGATGACCCGCGTGGTGTTGCTCTGCGTCGTCTGTTCGACACCGATCGACAGCTTGTCATTCAGGCGCTTGGCGATGCCGACATCGGTGCCCCCGCTCTCGTTTTCCGTGATGGAAAGCTGATCCAGGCCGAGGGCATTCTGCAGGCCGCTCAGCAACCCGGAATCACCACCACCTGACAGTGTAGCGACATAGCTGGCGATCTGCGCGATCTGCAGCGGCGACAACTCCAGCATCGAGTTGTCGAAGATCAGCCGGGCCATCGCCTCTTCCTGCGGCATCTGCGGAACCGACGTGACCTGGATGGACGGTTCGCTGGCATAACCCGAAACCGTCAGCGTGATGGTGGCATCCTTGCGCCGCGACACGGCGACGAAGTCGATCTTCGGATCAAGATCGCGGTCGAAGGTGAGGCTGCCGCGCTCGAAATCGAGGCTTCGGGCCGGAAGGGTCAGACGGCCCCGCACCATCTGGAACGAGCCATCGGCGGCAAGATTGTCGAGCGGACCATAGATGCGAAGGCCCCCGTTCAGGATGACGTTCAGCCCGCGGCCGCTGACCGAGACTTCATCCAGGGCGCGCAGCCGGACGTCCACCCGGAGACTTGAGCTTTCCGTCGGCCGGTTGCGGCGGATCTCGCGCGCCTGCAGGGCCACCGCGCGCGAGGCATTGATGTGCTTGACGTCATCGGGCGTTAGGGCGCGTTTCGGCAGTTCGCTCAAGGTGATCTTGGTGCCGCGCAGGTCGATTTCGCCGGTCGCCAGGGGCGCCCGCAGGAGCGGACCGGTGATCTTGAGCCGTGCGTCGTAACGCGCGGTGACGAAACTTCCGTCAGTGTACATGCCATTCTCGACCCGCGCGTCGAGGCCTGCGGTGAGACCAGCGTCCAGCGCGATGGTGCCAGTCACCGTGGCACGGCCATTGCGGCCCGTGACACCACTGAGCGATGTGATCCTGATGACCCGGTTGCTGACGTCCGCGCTTCCGGCAGCGTCGCGCAGGGTGAAGCGGCCGGCCGCGTCGCCCAGTACGCCTTTGCGGAGGGTGATCTGGCCATTGATGTCCGGACGGTCCAGAGCACCCGACAGACGCAGATCGAAGCCGACATCGCCCTGGGCACGCACACCGCTGCGCGCCAAGCGGTCGGCGAAGAGGGCGGGACCCGTCCGGCCCTTGAGCGCCATGTCGATGCGCGATGTGCGGAGGTCGACCGTGCCGTTGCCGGTCACCGAAAGCTGCTTGCCGGCATCGGCCTTGAGTGTGGCCTTGAGCGTTCCCCCACTGATCGTGCCATTGGCGCTGGCCGACATCGGCCTGACGCCGAGTTGTTTCAGAGCCTCCGTCGAAAGCCCTGCGCCCGACAGCTTGAAGCTGCCGTCGGGGGCCGAGAGGCTTCCCGTCAGCACGGCCTCGCCGGAGAGCGTGCCCTGGAGGCCTGGCTGTCCGCCAAGGCCTGCAAAGGACGCAAGCGGCAGCGACTGGACAGTCACGGTCGCCTTGAGGTCAGGCAACAGACGTCCACCGACCCGGATGCTGCCCTTGCCGATGGCAAGGCGCGCGGGTTCAAGCGTCACCGTCTCGCCCGCCTGCTGAAGGACGAGCGGCGCGCTGGCGGAGAACGGAATGCCGCGCAGCTTGCCCGCGAGGCGCGACACCGCATAGCGGGCTCCACCGCTGCCCGGCGTGACAACGGCATCAACGTCGAGGGACAGATCAGGTCCCGCCAGCTTCACCGCGGTCCGATAGGTGTTGGTACCCGTGGCCTTTGCCGTGACGGTGGCGGAGTCGAAGCGCTGGCCGCCGATCCGTGCCTTGGCAAGCTTCATCTGGCCCTCGGGCCGCGGAATGCCGAACAGTGTGGCGATGTTGATGTTGCCTTCGGCGGTGGCCGCGGTGAAGGACGGCGTCACGATGTTGCGCCCATTGAAGCGGATCTCGGTCGCATGGGCTTCGCCAGCGCCGCGCATCTCGATGTCGCCGGTTGCCGCGCCCGCGAGTTCGGTCAGAAACAGCGGCGCCACCTCTGCCAGATCGGGTGCCGAGAAGCTGAGGGTGCCGGTGGGCGCATCGCCCTTCGGCCAGCGCAGTTTTCCGGAGAGCCTTGCGCTTCCGGCGATGGCCGTGAGATTCTCCAAGACCACGTCGCCCGCGGCATCGGATGCGAAGCTGGCCGCGATGTCGACAGGCTTTCCATCGAGACGGCCACTGGCGGTGAACGTACCGCTAGGTGCGGCACTCTCTATTTTCACTTCAGCTGCCGCGACAGGCCTTTCGAAGCTCTTGCCCATGAGCGTGACCGCTTCGCCCCGGCCGTCGATGTGCGCCGTCAGCCCCTGCCATGGACCCTTGAGGCCAGCATCGAGTTGCGCGGTGCCGCCCAGTCCCTCATGCACAAGGGCAAGGTCGGGAAGCCGCACGGCCAGCGCCAGGTCTGCCGCCGCGGCCGAAGCGCGGCCGGAAGCCGATGCCGACAGTGCCGCACTGGTCAGCATGAGTCCGTCGAGGCCGATGCCGTCGCCGCTGCCGCCCGTGATCCGGCCTTCGGCGGTGACCGGTCCGGCAAGCAGCCTGTCCACTGCGGCACTGCCGGTCTGGGGACTGTCGGCCCTGCCCTGAATCTGCAAGTCGAAACTGCCGGTTGCCGTCTCGATCGTCCCGCTGCCTCCGAGCGCAACGGCGCCGACAGTCAATGCGGTCTGCGCGATGTCGAGCGTGCCGCCGTCGCGCAGTGTGCCGGTAATGCTGCCCTTCAGGGGGCCCAGCGATGCGGGAGGAAGCATGCCGCTACGACCCTGGACGACATCCGCCGCGAGATCGCCATTGAAGGTCACGGGGCCAATGCCCTGGCCCTGAAGCGTGGCCTCCATCCGCTCAAGTCCGAGCCGGTCGGCCGCGAGCGTGGCCCAGGCGACCGAAGCACGCCAGGCCGGCGATGCATAGGCGCCTTCGACTTGTGCACGGAGCTGAAGTCCGGCCACCGTGCCGTTGCCGAGCAGCGCCGAACGCGGCAACTCGAAGGTTGAGACAGGATCCTTTGCGATCAGTTCGGCCGTCAGGTTGGTGCGCGTGCCGGTCCAGTCGGCCACGCCGGCCATGCGGAACCCGTAGGCGGCGCCGTCGAGGCTCAGGTGGTCGATGTCGGCGGCGCCTGCGCCCTTAGGTACAATCACCTTTGCGGAAAGGGTGGAGACCCCAGTGAAGGGCTTCTCCAGCCACTGCGGCAAGAGCGGTGCGAGTTCACCGCCGCCCGTCACGGTGATGGCCTGGCCAAGCGGATCCGACGCCGCCGTGGCAGATCCCGCGAAGCTCTCCTTCTGGTTCAGCGCGAGACTGAAGCGGCCGGACCAGTCGGCGAAAGTACCTGCCGCCGAAATCCTGGCGTCGACGGAGGGATCGCCGCGCAGCGCCAGCAGATTGGCAATCACCCCATCGGCATCCTCCGAAAAGCCTGCATCGAGCGTGATCTGCCGCGTCTGCGGATCGAGCACCACCCGGGCATTGAGATCGCCTCTTCGACCATCGAGGCGCGAGGCCGTCATGTCGGCCCGGATCTCGATGGGCGAGGCGGTGATCTCGGCCGAACCGCCGAGCTTCATCTCGACGTCCTGGCCGAGCACCGGCTGATCGATCTGCAGCCGGTTGATGTCAAGCTGCCGGATGACGGCGGCGCGCAGGTCGGTGAGTTCGGGCGGCGCCGCAACCTTGCCCTCCGGCGACTGGGGCATGCGCTTCACATGAACCCTGCCAGCGGCGAGCGAGGTGATGTCGAGCTGCTTGGAGAACAGGGACAGCGGGCGCCAGACCAGCGACAGCTGATCGATCTCGAGCCAGGCGTCATTGCCATCGCGCACCGTGACCTTCGCGACGGTGAGATCGCCGGTGAGCGAGATGCCCACGCCTTCGATGCTGAGACTGCGGCCCTCGGCGGCAAGAACGCTTTCGAGCAATCCCTCCACGAAACCCTTCGCAGCGTCCTGTGCGGACGCCGGTCCGGCCAGCATCGAGGCGACGAGCAGGATGATGGCGAGGAATCGTTTCATCAGAAGCTCTGTCCTATGCCGAAATACAGCGCGTAGTTCGGATCGCCGTTGTCGGGATTGATCGGGATGGCGACGTCGAGACGGATCGGACCTACAGCCGTGTAGTAGCGCAGGCCAAGGCCAGCGGCCCAGCGGAACTCCTCATTGCCGGTGAAGATCGTGTTCTCGGCCACGTAACCTGCATCGACGAAAGGCACGATACCGATGGTGTCGGTGACCTTGATGCGGGCTTCAAGCGAACCTTCGACGCGCGACAGGCCACCGGTTGGTCCATACCCTTCGAGCCGCGGACCGATGCCCAGGTATTCATAGCCGCGCACCGATCCGGCACCGCCCGCATAGAAGCGGCGGTGGGCCGGGATTTCTTCGATATCTGCAGCAAGGATGGACCCGACCCTGCCGCGCGCGGCAAGCACGAAGCGCGCATCTTCGTCGAGTGCATGATAGAGTCTGAGCTCGGCATCGCCGGTGAAGAACGGGCTGCTGGTGTTGATCGCGTATTGCGGCTCGGCCAGGAGCCAGGCGTAGATACCCGACGTCGCATCGATTACAGAATTGCGCGAGTCATAGGTGGCGGTGAGTGGTGCGCTGAAGGTTGAGAAATCGCCGTCGCCATAGGCATCTTCGATGTGCGCATAATCGTAGGAGATGCCGGCTGTCAGGGTCAGCTGCTCGCTGTAGCGATAGGACAGGCCGGTCTCGAAGACGCCGCCACGCCGGAAATAGGGATTGGTATCCTCCTGCAGCACTTCGCCGCTGACTGTCCAGTCGACGCGCGGTCCGTAGATGCCCGGTTTCAGGAAGTCGAATCCGGCGCGCCAGTTGTAGGTGTCGAAGTTGTTGTAGCCGCCGGAGGTGAATTCACGTCCCGCCTCGGCCTCGAGCCGCAGTGTCTCGCCGCGGCCGAAGAGATTGCGATGCTGCCAGAAGAACTCGCCGCCCGGTCCGTCGGTGGTGGAATAGTAGCCGCCGACGCCGATGCTGCGTTGCTTGCGCTCCGACACCTCGATCAGGATGGGAACGCGGCCCTGCGCATCGACGCGGTCGCCGGTGCTGACGATGGCGCTGCCCAGGGCCTGGATGCGGGCCAGGTTCTTGCGGGTCCGTTCGAGAATGTCCGGGTGAAAGCGTTCGCCGATGGGAACATCCGCCTGCTGAAGCACGAAGTCGGGATCGAGCTGGTCGGTTCCCGAAATGATGACGTCGCCGATCACGGCCGCAGGACCAGGCGAGACGTGCAGGGTCACGTCGACCCTACCCGTCGCATGATCGGCGATGACCTCCTGGCCGTCGATCTTGGCGAATGGATGGCCTTCCCTCTGCCAGGCGAGAACCAGCGCCTCTGCTCCGGCGCGAATGACCTTGGACGACGCCTCCGCGCCGCCGATCAGGCCGGCCGCGGCAACATCCTCGTCACCGATGCGTCCGGGTCCGCCCCGGATCGTGATGCGGCCAAAGCTGAAGACCGGTCCGGGATCCACGCTGATCGAAACCGGCACGGTGCCGCTGGGGTCGGAAAAGGTCTCCATAACCGAGATGTCCTCGATCAGGCGGCCGCCGATGCGGATCTTGACCAGGCCGCCGAAGTAGCCATCCTCGTAGAGCTTGCCCACCAGATTGGCCTGGTCGTCCTTGGCGCGCTGCAGCAGTCCGACGGTGCCGGACGGCGGGACATTCTTCTGGTTGATCAGCAGCGAGGCCCGCTCAAGGCTGCGCAGCATCTTGGGATCGTCGATGGCGAGCGCAAGAACCGGTTCATAGCTGACAGGGTCGACGATGACGTCCTTGAGCGGGTCCTTCTTCTCGCCCCAGAGATGAATGCCCAAGAATTCGAAGGCGGCGGCAGGATGCGGCGTGAACAAGGTGCAGGCGGCAGCGAGCGCCACGGCGATGCTGCGGACCCTTTGCCCTGAGGTCCTTCCCCTGTCACTGAGCATGACTGCTCCTGCGGCCTTTCCCACCAACGCGACCTACAACCTAACGTCCTTAGAGGTCCGTGCCGCCGCTCACAAGATAGGCACCAAAACGTTAATGAAACTGGTTAATCAGAGATTGCGCCCGGTTTTGGGCAGGCTCAGTCCCCGGCAACCAGAAGGCGTGCTCCGCTGTCCCTGATGGCCCCGGGAACTCCCCCTCGGGAGGGGATTCGCCAGCGCGCAGCACCTCGTCTGTCAACTGCCCTTAAACGGCAAGCGAAGACCGGTCAAACATCTTGTGGTCAGCGAATACCGCAACTGCGACGGACCAGCTAAGCTGTCGTTTGACAACGGAATTCGGGCATGCTCCAGACAGGGGCCGAGAGTTGCCGGCCGATCGCTCGCAGAAGGAGCCACAATGCACGACTATGGTCTCTTCAGGTTCGCGTCGAAGCAGGAGCTCTTCGACAAGGCCATCCGCTACTGGAACCCGGACAAGACCAAGTTCTGGCTGAAGGCCGGCATTGATCTCGTGATCGACCGCCGTGAGGGCTATTTCCTCTATGACATGTCGGGCCGCCGCCTGATCGATCTGCATCTCAATGGTGGAACCTACAACTTCGGTCATCGCCATCCCGAGTTGGTGGAGACGCTCAAGACGGCACTCGATCATTTTGACATCGGCAATCACTGGTTCCCATCGGTGGCCCGTGTTGCACTGGCAGAAGCCTTGGTGAAGGTCGCGCCGGGCATGGCCTATGCGGTCTTCGCCCCCGGCGGCGCCGAGGCGGTGGACATCGCCATCAAGAGTGCTCGCTACGCGACCAGGCGGCGCAAGGTCGTCTCCATCATCAAGGGGTATCATGGCCATTCCGGCCTCTCGGTTGCAACCGGCGACGACCGCTTCACCAAGATCTTCCTCTCGGATCAGCCCGACGTTTTCATCCAGGTGCCCTTCAACGACATCGAGTCGATGGAGCAGGCCTTGCGCGGCAATGATGTCGCGGCCCTGATCATGGAGACCATACCTGCGACCTATGGCTTCCCCATGCCTAAGGAGGGATATCTTCAGGCCTGCAAGGCCTTG
Source organism: Aestuariivirga sp. (assembly GCA_041739715.1). Taxonomy (GTDB): domain Bacteria; phylum Pseudomonadota; class Alphaproteobacteria; order Rhizobiales; family Aestuariivirgaceae; genus Aestuariivirga. Next base: position 1,251 of record JBGSNJ010000090.1, on the reverse strand, counting down.
TGCGAGAAACACGGCACCATGTACATCGCCGACGAGGTCCAGACCGGCCTGATGCGAACAGGCAGCATGTGGGGCTGGCAGGCCTATGGCATCCAGCCCGACATCATGGTCACCGCCAAGGGGCTTTCGGGCGGCCTCTATCCGATCAGCGCCACGCTGGTGAACGAGAAGGCCGGGGGATGGCTGCACGAAGACGGTGCGGCACATATCTCCACCTCCGGCGGCGCCGAACTGGGCTGCATGGTGGCCTACAAGGTGATCGAGATGCTGCAACGGCCTGAGCTTATCGCGAATGTCGAGGCCGTGACAGGCTTCATGGCCACCAACATGCAGAAAATGATCGAGCGCCACGGCGATATCTTCACGGGCGTGCGCCAGAAGGGGGTGATCCTCGGCCTGGAGTTCGACACGCACCCGGAAGGCGCGACCTTCGTGTCGCGCGCGCTCTATGAGCACGGTGTCTGGGCGATCTTTTCCTCGCTCGACAAGCGGGTGTTGCAATGGAAGCCTGGTGTGCTGTTGAGCCCCGAAACCTGCAACGACATCATGGAGCGCTTCGACGCGGCCATGCCACGGGCGCGCGAACTCCTGCATCAGGCACAGAAGCAAGCCTGACATGACTGGATTGATTGGGCGCGCCGGAGGACTTGCGAAACGCAAGCGGGTTCTGGCAGGACTGAAGGGAAGACAGGCCTGACGAGGACGACCGTGACCGATTTCCACTCTCTCACACATGACCAACAGCTGCCGATCCTGCTCGAACTGGCTCAGGCGGCGACCGGCAACTACGATCTTCCGCACGGCCTTTCAGTAGCTCTGATCAACCTGTCTGAGAACGCCACCTACAAGTTGGAAGCACCCGACGGGCGGCGCTGGGCGCTGCGCATCCACCGCGACGGCTATCACTCAAGGACGGCGATCGCCTCCGAGCTGGCCTGGCTCATCGACCTGCGCCAGACCGGCGTGGTGGTGACGCCTGCTCCCGTGAAGGGCCGCGACGACGAGATCATCCAGCAGGTGGGCCATGCCCGCATGGCGCGGCCGCGCAACATCGTGCTCTTCGACTGGGAGACGGGCATCGAGCCCGGCATCGACCAGGACCTCTCTGGCCCCTTCGAAGTGCTGGGCGAAGTGACGGCCCGCATGCATCTCCATTCGCGGCAATGGCAGCGGCCCTCCGGGTTCACGCGGCTCACCTGGGACTTCGAGGCCAGCCTCGGCGAGGGCACGCCGCATTGGGGCCGCTGGCGC
>JBGSNJ010000083.1:0-8651 GCA_041739715.1 Aestuariivirga sp. | reverse complement strand
GGCGGCGCGGCCCATCGGTGATCATGCCGATGGCGGCCATCACGCGGAGGCACCCCTTCACCGCGGCATCGATGGCGGCCTCGTCGAAGCGCAGGGCCTCGCCGCCTTCATAGAGCAGAACTTTCACGCCGGCTTCACGCGCCGAGAGCCGCAGCGACTTCTCGCGCAGCTTCGAGATGAGGATCACCGGCGGGGCGAAGCCATTGGCAAGATCGAGCAGCTCCGCATCGCCGGGCGCAATCCGGATCTGCGGCAGGTTGGTCCGGTGCAGGGCCGCCGTGTGCAGATCGACGCCGTAGTTGCAGCGGCTTACCACCTCGCGGAAAAAGAGATCGGCCACGAGGCTGGCCAGCGAACCGCGGTCGGAACCCGGAAAGCAGCGGTTAAGATCGCGCCGGTCTGGCATGTAGCGGGTGTGGTTGAGAAAGCCGAAGCTGTTGACGATGGGTACCGCCAGCAAGGTCCCGGCCATGTCCTGCAGCGCCGGATGAACCAGGATGCGCCGGATGATCTCGACGCCCTGTATCTCGTCGCCATGCACGCAGCCTGAAATGAAGAAGGCGGGGCCCGTCCTTTCGCCATGCAGCACATGCACCGGCAGCGTCACCGGCGTATGCTTGGAGAAGGCGCTGACCGGAAGGTCCACAGTCTCGCGTCTGCCCGGCGCCACGCCATGCCGGCCGATCTGAAACGGCGTCATCCCTTGCCCCGTGTGCGCGTGCGGTTCGGCTTCGCATTCTTCTCGAGAAAGGCGATGATCTCGCGGGCGATATTGGTGTTGGTGGTCTTCTCGATCCCTTCGAGCCCGGGCGAGGAATTGACTTCCAGCACCAGAGGGCCGCGCGCCGACCGGATCATGTCCACGCCTGCCACGTTGAGTCCCATGGCCTTCGCCGCCTTCAGCGCCGTGGCGCGTTCGCCCGGCGTCAGGATGGCCTTGCTGGACGTCCCGCCGCGATGGAGATTTGAGCGGAACTCGCCATCGGCCCCCTTTCGTTCCATCGTGGCAATCACCTTGCGGCCGACGACGAAGGCGCGGATGTCGGTGCCTTCCGCCTCCTTGATGAATTCCTGGACCAGGATGGCGATGTCGGCACCGTGAAAGGCATCGATCACCGAGCGCGCGGACTTCGGCGTCTCGCTCAGCACCACGCCGATCCCCTGGGTGCCTTCGAGAAGCTTGATCACCACCGGCGCGCCGCCGGCCATGTCGAGTACGTCATTGGTACGGCTGGTATCGTTGGCGAAGGCCGTCACCGGCATGCCCACGCCGTCGCGCGCGAGGATCTGCAGCGATCGGAGCTTGTCGCGCGACCGGCCGATGGCGACGGATTCGTTCAGCGGATAGACGCCCATCATCTCGAACTGGCGAAGCACCGCGAGTCCGTAGAAGGTGTGCGAGGCCGCGATGCGCGGAATCACCGCATCGAAACCGGTGAGCTTCTCGCCGAGATAGCGCAGCTCCGGCTTTCGCGATGTGATGTTCATGTAGCACTTGAGATAATCGACTGGCACGATTTCGTGGCCGCGCTCATGCGCGGATTCGATGATGCGCTGATGGGAGTAGAGCTTGGGATTGCGGGTGAGGAGGGCGATTCTCATTTTGGCTTGCGTCTTTTGGGTGAGAGAATGAAGGAACGTCCGGGATCCACCACGTAACGTCCGGCAATGCTGGACCGGCCGATCAGCATGGGCACGCCCATGTCGGACCTGTCGGTCAGCGTCATGTCGATGACGAAGCGCAGCCTGCCGATCTTCACGGCCGTTTCGACCAGCGCGCGGGACTGCGAGTGGCCGCTGGAGCTCTTGACCCGCTTCTCGCCCTTCAGCGGCAGGCTGCAGTGAAGATGGCGTCCCTTGACCGGCACGATGAACTCAACATGGCTGCCGGCAATCCGGATGTCCGTTGCGTGCAATGCTGCGGTCGCAGCACCTGTGTCGACCTTCGCGATGATCAGGCCCACGCCGAGCTCTGGCAGGCTTACGCGCTCGCGCCAGCCGATCAGATTGTGGGGCACGGATGGCCTGGGTTTGAGGCGAGGCATGATGGCCAGCCTATCCCAGCCCACCCGTCGTGGGAAAGGGCCTATCCCTCGATCTTGATCGTTTCGGCGATCTCGATGCCGAAGCCTGAGAGCCCCACGTAGTGCCGGTTGCTCGATGAAATCAGCCGGATCGAGGTCACGTTGAGGTCGCGCAGGATCTGGGCACCGAGGCCGACATCGCGCCAGGCCTGCTCGCGCTGCTTGGCACTGCCGGATTTCTCGGCCGCCAGCTGCCCGGCCGGCACCCCGGCTGCGCCCTCCTGGAGATAGACCAGGATGCCGCAGCCCTCGCGCTTGAAGATGTCGAAGACGGCGGTCAGCGTCCTGCGATTGCCGAAGACGTCCTCGAGGATGTTCTCGCGATGCAGCCGTACCGGGATGTTCTTGCCGGACGAGACTTCGCCGTAGACGATCGCCAGCTGCTCCACCGCATCGAAGGGCGTGACATAGGAAAAGCCGCTGGCCTTGCCGATGGCCGTGGCCACGTCGAAGCGTGCCGTCTGCTCCACCAGCCGTTCGCGGCGCTGGCGATGGGCGATGAGATCGGCCACCGAGATGATCTTGAATCCGTGTTCGCGGGCGAAGGCCATGACCTGGGGTCCGCGCTTCACCGAGCCGTCGTCGTTGACCAGTTCGCAGATCACGCCCGCGGGATGCAGGTCGGCCAGCCGCACGAGATCCACCGCGGCCTCGGTATGGCCCGAGCGCATCAGCACGCCACCGGACTTGGCGACCAGCGGGAAGATATGGCCAGGGCGCACGAAGTCGTCGGCCGCCACATTGCTGTTGGCCAGCGCATGGCAGGTGGCGGCGCGTTCGCGCGCCGAAATTCCGGTGGTGAGCCCCTCCTTGTAGTCGATGGTGACGGTGAAGGCGGTGCCCATCGGCGCATCGTTCAGTGCCACCATGGGATCGAGCTTCAGGCGCTTTGCATCCTCGGCGGTGATCGGGGTACAGACGATGCCTGACGTGTGGCGCACCATGAAGGCCATCTGCTCGGGCGTGATCTTGGCGGCCGCCCCGATCAGGTCACCTTCATTCTCGCGGTCGTCGTCGTCGACCACCACCACCATCTCGCCATTGGCGATTGCCTTGATCGCGTCCTCGACGCTGTCGAGCATGGACGTGCTGGTCATCGGGTCTTCTCCAAAATCCTCGGGCTTCACCTTGTTGCCGGTCGCCGCTGCAATCTTGCGGGCCAGTTCCAGCGAGGGCTGGGCGCCAGCCACGAGCTGGGAGATCCGGCCCTGGGTAATCCCCAGCCGCCGGGCCAGTTCCGATTGCGAGGTGCCGCTATTAGCTAGCCAGGCATTGAGTTTCATGGAGAGCTATTAGCACTGCTAATTGTCGAAAGGCAAGTCCTTGCGACGCGTGCGCATCCGCAAGACCGGCCATTGCCGCCGCCTAGCCGATCGTGCGTTCCAGCGCCTTCAGCCAGTTCTCGTGGGCGACCTTGGAGACAAGGGCATCGCCGAAACCATGGATGCGCATCGCGGCCAGCAGGATGGGCAGGCCGCTGGCATCGCCGATCTGTGCCGGCAGGCGGCAGCCGTCGAAGTCGGAGCCGAAGCCGACATGATCTTCGCCCGCCAGGCTGATCATGTGATCGAGATGGCGCATCATGCTGTCGAGGCCGTTCTCGCTCATCCACTTGCCATCGGCGCGCAGGAAGCCATTGGCGAAGTTGAGCCCCACCATGCCCTTGCTTTCGCCGATGGCACGCAGCTGATCGTCGGTGAGATTGCGCGAGGAAGCAGACAGCGCATGCGCATTCGAATGCGTTGCGACCAGCGGCGCGCTGCTGATCTCGGCCACATCCCAGAAGCCGCGCGCGTTGAGATGCGAGAGATCCACCAGAATGCCAAGCTGGTTGCAGCGCCGCACCAGAGCTCTGCCACGCGTGGTCAGGCCTGGCCCGGTATCGGGCGATGACGGGAAACGGAAGGGCACGCCATGACCGAAGGTGTTGGAGCGGCTCCATACCGGCCCGATGGAGCGCAAGCCCGCCTGGTAGAGAACGTCGAGTGCCTGCAGTTCGCCGTCGATCGGCTCGGCGCCTTCGATGTGAAGGATCGCGGCCACCTGTCCGGCCGCCATGGCGGCACGGATGTCTGCCGTGCTGCGGCACAGCTTGAAGCGGCCCTGCGCAGCCTCTTCCATGCGAAACAGCAGCGAGGCCATTTCCATGGTCGCGGCCAGCGCCATGGGCTGGCGCACCTCCCCCGCAAGCGGCGGGTTCACATCGTCGTCGTCCACCCAGTCCTTGTCTTCGGGGCTGGGCACGAAGATGGCGAAGAAGCCCCCGGCGAAACCGCCACGCTGCATGCGCGGCAGGTCGAGGTGGCCCTTGCCGTCGCCGTCGACGAAGTCGCGCAGCGGATCGCCTTCGGTCTTGCTCCACAGCCGCAGCAGCAGGTCATTGTGGCCGTCGAATACCGGAATCATGCGTGGCGGCTGGCTCCCTGAACGGATGACGGCCGGAACGCGTGGGGCGCCCCGGCCGCCGCTCGGATCATTCTCCGATGAAGGCCTCAGGCCTTGGCGTGCATCTCGGCGACATAGTCCCAGTTGACCAGGTTGTCGACGAAGGCTTCGAGATATTTCTGCCGCAGGTTGCGGTAGTCGATGTAGTAGCTGTGCTCCCACACGTCGCAGCCGAGGATCGGCGAAGCGCCATGCATGAGGGGGTTCTCGCCATTCGGCGTCTTGGTGATGGCCAGCTTGCCGTCCTTCACCGCGATCCAGCACCAGCCCGAGCCGAACTGGGTAAGGCCGGCCTGGACGAAATCGGTCCGCATCTTGTCGTAGCCGCCAAGGTCGCTGTCGATCGCCGCGGCGAGCTTGCCAGGAATCTTCTTGCCGCCGCCATTGGGCTTCATCCAGTTCCAGAAGTGGAGGTGGTTGTAGTGCTGGCCCACGTTGTTGACCAGGCCGGCGATCTTGTCGGCGTAGGCAACCTTGCAGATCTCCTCGATCGACTTGGAGGCCAGCGGGCTGTCCTTCAGCAGGTTGTTGCCGTTGGTCACATAGGCCATGTGATGCTTGTCGTGGTGATACTCGAGGGTTTCCTTCGACATGTAGGGTCCCAGCGCGTCATAGGCATAGGGCAGGGCGGGAAGTTCCAGAGCCATCGTCGTTCCTCCTTGAAATGGAAGCCATATCTAGTCGCTGAGGGTTGAAACCGCAAGCAAGGAGGCTATGGTCGGGTCAGAGGTGACCCATGCCGAAACCATCGATCATTCCCATAAGCCCCCCCGCGCCCCTGGAGGACTGGCCGCCCTTCACGGAGGCCGAGATCGCTTCCGGCGCCCGCGCCCAGAAAGGCCTGATGCTGTTCGAGGATAAGGCGCGCGGCCTCTCCGTGGGCGTCTGGGAGATGGAAGCCAACGAGAGCCACTGGATGGACTATCCGGTCAATGAATTCATGACCGTTCTCGACGGCGAGGTGGTGATCGAGGAGGAGGGCCGCAAGGTCTCGGTGAAGGCGGGAGAAAGCTTCATCCTTCCCAAGGGCCTGCGCTGCCGCTGGACGCAGCCCGGACGGGTGCGCAAGATCTTCGTGATCTTCGATGACCCTTCGGGTCTGAAGAACGCCGGTCCGCTGCAGACCCTGAAGATCGACCCGAACGCGAGGCTCGCACCGTCGGCGCCGCCATCCGCGGAGATGCTTCTCTCGCCGGTTCCGGTCCAGCACACGAAGGACGATTTCGAGGATGCCACGGGTCAGCTCTCCATCGGCGTCTGGGACACGACGGGCTATCGCCGCAAGCTCATCGACTTTCCGCGCCACGAGCTTATGCGTCTTCTCGAGGGCAGCGTGACCTTCACCGATGATGAAGGCCGCAGCCAGACCTTCCAGGCGGGCGACACCTTCTTCGTGCCGCTGGGCACGCCCAATTCCTGGACCTCGGAGGGTTATCTCCGCAAGATCTTCGTGATCTTCCAGCCCAAGGCCTGAGTTGCTGCGTGGATTTTGATCTCATCGCCATCCTCGCCGGCGTGGCCTTCGTCGCGGGCTTCGTCGACTCCATTGCCGGAGGCGGTGGTCTTCTTGCGCTGCCGGCCCTGCTGGTGGCGGGGCTCGACCCGGTCTCGGCGCTGGCTACCAACAAGCTGCAGGGCAGCTTCGGCACAGGCTCCGCGGTGATCGCCTATGCCCGGCAACGCCACATCGACTTCCGCCGCAGCCTGCCGATGGTGGCAACGACATTCACGGGCGCCGTGCTGGGCGTGCTCGCGGTGAAGTTCGCGCCCACCGCGCTGCTCTCGGCCATCCTCCCGGTCCTGCTCATCGTGATGGCGATCTATTTCGCCTTGTCGCGGCGCCTCTCCAATGAAGATGCGCGGCCGCGGATGAGCGAGCGGGCTTTCACCTTCAGCGTCGCTCCGGCGCTCGGGTTCTACGATGGTATCTTCGGACCGGGCGTGGGGTCCTTCTTCCTCCTCGGCTTCGTGACCTTGCTCGGCTTCAGCGTCTTGCGCGCATCTGCACACACGCGCCTGCTGAACTTCACCTCGAACATCGCCGCGCTGGCGATCTTCGCGGCCTCCGGCAAGATCGTCTGGATCCTGGGTCTTGCCATGGGCGTAGGGCAGTTCCTTGGCGCGCAGATCGGTGCGCGGCTGGCCATTTCGCAAGGTGCCCGGATCATCCGGCCGCTGCTGGTGCTGGTCTCCTGCGGCATGGCGATCAAGCTGCTGCTCGATCCCGCCAACCCGATCACCCACGTCCTATTCGAGTGAATAGCGATCAAACATCCGGCTCTGCGCCGGCATGGCGCAGATTTCCATGATGCCGCGGGCCGGGACCATCACGATCATCGCCACGGTCGCTCCGAGATTGCCATCGCCCTCGTCGATGGACGGGCGGCAGACGGCGTAGGGCGCACCGAAGTCGTCGAACAGCGCGCGCTTCACATCCTCCGTATCCGGACGATCGGGGAGGAGTTCGATCACCCGCCGGTCTCGGTACAGGCTGTCGGGAACGGCGGCGAGGCCGGTGTCCTTGAGTTTCGACAGGGCGACGGGGCTCTGCCAATGGTTGGCATGGACGATGCGCCCGTTCGCGGCATGCAGTGGAAAGACCTCGTCGGGCGCACATTCGAGGTCGATGGCGAAGCCTTTGGCATCCGACAGGATCATGTTGTTGGAACAGGCCTTGGGCGTGGCAGCGATGGCCTCGATCGCAAGCGCAAGGTGCTGCTGCTCCAGCACGCGCCGCCGGATGAGCGGGAGGGGAACGCCCGCCTGACGGTAGTCCCGGTCGCTCTCGAGGTAATTGGCCGTGATGGCGAGGCCTGCGGCATTGAGACCCGAACGCGCCAGACCTCCGGCTTCCGTGAAGGTGAGGATGTCCGGTCCGTCGTCGTGCCGGATGCGCAGCACCACACCGGTCTCGGCGCAGGCGGCCAGCCAGTCCCAGTTCTGCGCATGGATCAGCGCACCGCCAGACGCGTGCGACGGCAGGATCACGATGCCGGTGCAGCCGTCGACCGGCTTCTCCCGGCGCTTTGCAAGGGCCACGATTTCGGTGCGCGCGTTCACCAGAACAATGTCGTCGAGCGCAAGGCCTGCTCCCCTCGCGATGCCTTCCATTTCGGCGAGGTAGTGTTCGCCGAAGCGGCGCATCTCCGGCAGGGTCTGGCGGACGAGATCGGCGATGCGATCGGAAGTCAGTCCCAGCTTCTCCAGCCTGCCGCGATAGAGCGCCACGCTGCGGAGAATCCGCTCCCGCGCCTGCGCACCGTAACTCTCGCCCCGCACAAAGGGCGGTCCCGCGATTTCGATCAGCGGGAAGGGTGCCACCGTCACAAGCGCTTCTCCATAAAGACGCTGTTGGGATCATCCGCCGGGTAGTCGCCGAAGGCTTCGCGCAGCGCATAGCCCAGCTTGCGGTAGAGGCCGATGGCCTCCGGTTGGTGGATGCCGGTCTCGAGCCTCGCAATCGTCATGCCGGCCGCGCGGGCCTCGTCCTCGATCCTGTCCATAAGTTTCTTCGCAAGGCCCAGGCCGCGCGCCTGCGGGTTCACATAGACGCGCTTGATCTCGGCATAATCGTCATGCAGCCAGCAACCGCCGCACCCGAGAGTCTCCGCGCCGACGCGGGCGGCGAAGAAGCGCATCTCGGGCCGGCGCAGCGTCTCGATGTCGAGCAGATGATTGCTCTCCGCCGGATAGAGCGGGATCATGTAGGCGTCGAGCGCTTCGATCAGTATACGGACGGATGGATCCGCCGGGTCCGCAAGCGCGATGACGATCTCGCTCACTGGAAGGCCTGGATCCCGGTCTGGGCGCGGCCCAGGATCAGCGCATGCACGTCATGCGTGCCTTCGTAGGTGTTCACCGTCTCCAGGTTCACCATGTGGCGGATGACGTGATACTCTTCCGAGATGCCGTTGCCGCCGTGCATGTCGCGGGCCATCCGCGCAATGTCCAGCGCCTTTCCGCAGTTGTTGCGCTTCATCAGCGAAATCGCGGGCGGTGCGATGGTGCCGCGCTCGAGGCCGCGGCCCAGCGCGAGGCAGCCCTGCAGGCCCAGCGCGATCTCCGTCTGCATGTCGGCGAGTTTCTTCTGCACCAGCTGGTTGGCGGCCAGCGGCTTGCCGA